>JAGGXD010000106.1 GCA_021163295.1 Bacteroidales bacterium | reverse complement strand
CTCCCAAATATGGCCATCTTTTGGATAGATAAATGTCTTTTAAAGATTTGAAAAATTTACCTAAGATTATCGATTCTTCCAATCATAATATAATTGATGATTTCTTCGTACCAGTGCTAAATGAAGCTATTCAGTATGATCGTGGAGTTGGTTATTTTACATCAGGGTGGTTGGGATGCGTAGCAAAAGGGATTATACCTTTAGTAGAAAGAGGAGGGAAAATAAGATTAATTACAAGTCCATATTTGCACAAAAAAGATTATGATGCTATTCTTTTAGGAGACTGTGCCCGTAGAGATGAAATTATATATAAGGCCTTATCAAGAGGAATTGACCAATTAAAATTTGATTTAGATGAAGATACTAGAACAGCCCTTTCGTGGTTGATTGCTGATAAAATTATGGATATAAAAATCGCTATTCCGAAAAGGAAATTATCCGGTGGCGATTTCCATGTGAAATTTGGAATATGTAAAGATGAAGAAGATGCACGCATTTTATTTATGGGATCATATAATGATACTGTACATGCGAATAGTAATTATGAGGAATTAGCTATTTTCTCTTCATTAGAAGCCTCTTCACAACCTATTATTTTGCAAAAAGAGGTTTTGTTTGAGCGGATTTGGCAAAATGAAGACCAAAATATTACAGTTCTTGATGTTCCAAAAGTTCTCATTAAGCAATTTGAATCATTAAGAGAAAACTCAAAAAGACCTTATCGTCGCAAAGATGTAAAAGCTGAGAAGAGAGAAGAAAAACCTTATTCAAGAGAGGGGTATAAACCTTGGGAGTACCAAAAAGAGGCAATTTACGCTTGGCTTAATAATAAAATGCATGGGATATTAGAAATGGCTACGGGTACAGGTAAGACAAAAACCTCTCTTTTTGCATTATGTGAATTATCGACGATACAAAATAAATTGATCATTATTATTGCCTGTCCAACTGTTTCATTGGTGAATCAGTGGGCTGATGAATGTATCGAATTTAATTTAAAACCTTTGATTTGTTGTGGGGAGAATAATAAATGGAGAGGACAACTGTCCGACGAAGTAGCAAAAATAAATCTTCAGCTCAGAAAATACTTAACAATAGTTTGTACTCATGAAATTATCAAAAACAAAGAATTTAAATCACGAATTGAAAGGATTAATAGAGAAAAACATAAAATAATACTTATCGCTGATGAATGCCATCATTTAGGTTCAGAGGGTTCCGTTAAAAACATATACCGAGATTATGACTATACATTAGGATTAAGTGCTACTCCGGCAAGATTTTTTGATGGAGCAGGGACAAAATTTGTAGAATCTCTGTTAGGTCCAATAGTGTTTAAGTATGGATTGAGCAAGGCTATTCAAGCTGGTTTTTTGTGCCCTTATGAGTACTATATCCATAAGGTATATTTAAATGAGGAAGAAATGGAAGAATATGTTAGAATCAGTGAGCAAGTTAAAAAACTGATAGGAAGTAACAAAAATGAAATTCAGATAGTTCTTTGTAGAGATAAACGACTTTCTGGTCTATTGAATAAAAGAGCCAAGATTTTGAAGACAGCCAAGATGAAAATTGATATATTGAAGAGATTATTGACACCGCGACAATCTGACATTAGTTATGCTATTGTTTTTTGTGCCCCAGATACGGATGAGCTAGACAAAGTAGCACATGTATTATATGATCTAAATATCATTTCTCATAGATTTACTGGAAAAGAAAACCAAAAGGAGAGAGAAGAAATTTTGGAAAACTTTGAGAATAGAATATATCGAGTTTTAACTGCTATGAATATTTTTAACGAAGGAATTGATGTTCCTGTGGGTAGAGAAGCATTTATTCTATCTAGTAGTACAAATCCTACCGAATATGTCCAGCGGCGTGGTAGAGTCTTACGTAAAACGAAGAAGATTGAAAAAGAAAAAGCTATAATTCATGATTTTTTAGTTCTTCCAGTATGTTCTTCTCCCAACACTATTACTGATATTGAAAAGCAAATTCTGAGTAAAGAAGTTAAACGGTCATTTTTATTTGCTGGAGACGCCATAAACGGATTAAGCGTTATGAAAGAGCTTAATGAGATTTTAGATAAATATCTATAGATGTCTTCATCTATCAAAGGAGTTTAAGGTATGAATTTAAACGAAATTCAGAAAATCCTCAAAGATAAGCTGGAAACTTCAGATAAATTATCTAAGTCTATTATCGATATTTTACGCATTGTACAACATCAACGTTATCGGACTAAACAAGATATTATGGATATCATAGAAAGAGATAGTAAATAATGCGACTCCTTTCAATAAAATTGAATAATTTTCGTTCCTACTATGGATTGCACGAATTACAATTTGCTTCATCAGAAGATAAAAATGTGACTTTAATTCATGGGGCAATGGGTGCGGGAAAAACTAAGTTATTTAGCGCAATTCAATGGGGGTTTTACGGCGAAGAAGAATATGATGAGCAGAATTCCACAAATAAAGAGATTATGAACTCAATTGCACTTACAGAATCTCAGAATAAAAAATCAAGTGAGGCAGAGGTAGAAATTATTTTTGGACATGATGACATAAAATATCATGCTATTCGTAAATTTTCTGCCTTTGATGGGGAAGTTGAAAATAGAGATTCCTTCACTTTGTTAAAAGCAGAAGGTAGAGGTGATTATGTGTACATTGATGACCCAGAAATTGAAATGAATTCCATCCTCTCCAAGGAATTAAGAAAATATTTTATGTTTGATGGTGAAAAAATCCAAAATTATTCAAAATCTGGGCATGAAATTGAAATTCAAAGAGCAATTAAAGGATTATTAGGTTTTGATGATATTGAAAAAACCATTACTATTCTAAAGAAAATTGAAGAAGAATATAATCGTGATATTCAAAAAACTACTAAGAGTCGAGAGCTCCAAGATGTTATTGAGAAAGTACAAAAGCTCAAAAAAGATATCAATGGTTTAGCAGAGAGAATAACAGAAAGAGAAAACCAAATTATCCAAGGACAAAAGCTAATTCAGAAACTAGATAAAGAACAATCTGCAATTTCTAAGATAAAAGAGCATATTGATCGGCAAGATGAATTAAAAGAAAAACTGGAGATTCAAAAAAATAACCGTGATTCTCTAAGAAGTGAAATAG
>JAGGXD010000238.1 GCA_021163295.1 Bacteroidales bacterium | reverse complement strand
TTGAGTATATTCAAGAGGCCCTATTTTATAGTTTATATCAAATAAACACATACAATTACACATTGGGAGTGTGTCAATTTCATTACAAATTATTACTCTATCTTCAACTCTAGCCTTTACGATAATTGATGGACAACAATTAAATAATACATTAATATGATTAACTTCTAAATAATTACTATCAACAGTTTGTAATTCAATATATTCACTGATATCATCCACACTGTTTTTTTCAGATTTACATCCAATATAAGTTGAATTTTTTACTTCTAGTAATCGATCTTCTGGTATCAGTAAGTTCTCGTTATCTTTACAGCCAAAAGCAGATGAAACAATTATTCCGCATAGGAATATTATTTTTAAAAATGGTTTCATGGTTTTTAATTTTTTTTGTAGATCTTTTTATTGATTTTAAATAGTTTTAATAGTTGAATCCGATAAACTTCATTATGCAGACAAACAGTAATCAAAGTTATGAATATTTTAATTCAAGTCAAGACAGGAAAATGGTTAAAAGTATGACAGCATGGAATTTAAGTATGAAACCTACGATATTGATAATAAAATGCTGTATTTATTAAGAATAATTATTAGCTCTTGTATAATTTCTCTTTCTGATAATTATGCTAAACAAATAATAGATTATTTTATTAAGGTTTTAACTATTGATAACCTGAAGTAGTAAACTTGATGGAACAGCTACCTCATTAATACCAGGGAGAAAGATCAATAATAAGTTCACTACTTCTGCAAATTGCAAAAACTCCATTTCCGCCTTGAATATTCCCATTAAGGTAGACCGGTTCTGAAAACGGATCTTTATATACTTTACCGTAAGTAAAAAGGCTCTTTTCAAAAAGATACAATTCTTCCGGGATAGATAAAAGCTTTATTCGAAAAGATCTTATTACATCAAATAGAGAACGTTCATCTTCAAATTGGGTTGTAATTTTGACAATACACTTATTATCAGGGATTTTACTGCCATCAATAAAATAAGCATATATTGGCACTTTGATCACGGAAGGTCTGTCATCTATGCATCTCCATTGATATATTGTATATCCATTCACTACAGCAAAGAAACCTGCAGTGTTACAATCTCTGATAGCAAACTCCAATAGGCTTTTTTGAATGGGTAATAAAGAACTAAGATTACCCCCATCGCCTGCAAGAAGTATTGCATAATATAATTTTTGCCGGTTAACATTTTTAAATGAAAAATCAATTACTGCTGTTTTAACATTAGTATATCCAATGCATTCGGTAGGTTCAGAAAGTGTTGTTATTTCTTTGTTAACTGAAATTAATGTAAGCTCTGAAGGTGGTTCAGGAACTGTGATCTCTGCTAAAATCTCAGGTGTGCTTTTTTCGCTTGCACGGAGATAGTACTTCTCTCCTGTCCGGAATTCAATGCCGGCAGGTAGTTCAAATCCCAGTAAATTTTTTATTGCCGTATCACTACGATAGTTAAATAATTCTTTATCTGATGAATAAATTGAAAATGACAATTCCCTTAAAGAGTCATTTAATTCTTCAGGGTACTCTGCCTGGTATGATTTTTCAAAGGATATGTAACGTGCACTGTTCCTGTTATCGAAAGGGGGATAGTTATAATCTGTGGTGTCATCAGCATCAATTATCCCTATACTGCAAAGCTTTTCCGGCAGGTTAGGCCTGTAGAATCTGTTATTATCCTCACATCCTGTAAGTTTAATAATAAAAACAGCGGTTACTAATGTAAAATACAGGTATCTGGCTAAAGGTTTTCTGAAAAATCCATATCCTACTTTTCTTTTGATGAACAACTGTTTATGATAATTAAATTTCATTTTCTTAAGGATCATAAAGTTTTGATTTTCTTAAAAAGTCTCGTATAGTTCAGGTTTTCTGCATTTTTATTTCTGACATATCCCTGATTTCTCTCAGGCATCGTTCCGATATTTTTGCTGTAAGATTATTTCTCATTTGAACCTGCCGGGTTTTTATCAACAATTTCCCGATGTGGCATAGATTAATTATGTATGACTTATGACATCTGTAAAGCGTTTTATTACAATAATTTTTACATATATAGGAGAGATTATACAGAACTCTCACGGGAGAATCATTTTCCAGGGTATATACCAGCGTGCAGTTACTTTCGGCTTTTAATATCACAATCTCATCATAATCAAAGTAGCTAAATCCGAGAGGAGATTTAAGCACGATTGGTTTTATTGATTTTCCTGGAGTATCTTCCATAACAGTGTTAATATTTTATTGTCACAGTTACTGAAGGCATAACCGGGAACAGGGATATGTTTTTATAATAATATTCATTTTCGTTTTCATCATATACTTCTCTGAAATAGTAAGTGTTTTTCCTGTTATACACGTTATAAATATCCGCATCGATAAGTATAGAGAACTTTCTTTTGTAAACTATATACCTGAATGACAGATCGAGCCTGTGGTAGTCAAAATATCTTATATTATTTTTTGTTTCAAACCATTCACCGTACGAGGTATTGTGCATATATATGGTTGCCGGGGAGCCCGAAACAAATACCCAATTAAATCCGAAGCTTGTTTTTTCATTTAGCCTGTATTTCATTGTAAGGTTTATATTATGCGGCCTGTCGGCATTGGAAGGGATCCATATCATGCCATTCGGACTGCTCCATTCCCTCTCTGCCCGTGAATAAGTATAAGATGTGCTGCCGGTAAGCTTACCTTTTCTTTTTATTATACCGGCTTCCAGTCCGTATGCTCTTCCTCTGATCTTATCAAGCAAATCTTCGAAAGATGTATCAAATATGAAACTTGCCCCGGGACTGAAATCAACCATACCTGAGATCTTTTTGTAATAAGCGTCAACTGTCCATACGAGATTATTATCTATTTGTCCCTGGAAACCGGCAGAGAAAATATCCGATACTTCAGGGCCGAAGTCCCTTGATACGGGCAGCCAGAGCATAGTCCTCAAACCTGCATTTGATCCTTCGACTGAATGGTCGGTCTGGCTTAATCTCACGAAATTAATATGTGGTGAGATAATTCCACCCTGGTTATATGCCAGTCTTATCCGCGGTTCAGGAACAAAGGACATTGCATCCCGGGTAATAGCGCCTGATAGTCTGATACCGGCATCGAGTTGCAGTTTTGTTGTCAGGATCAGTGAAGATGAGATAAAAGCGGCAGGCTCATAAATCGTTTGATTATCTCCGAGTAAATTTTCAGTTATCGTGTCATTAAGAACAGAGACAGCTATAATATTTGGCAAGAACAACCTTAACCTGTTTGATATACCTGCAGAATAGCTGAATCGTGCATTTTCGCGGCTCATTATTATTGTTGAACCAATACTGTTGATAGTTGGTGAGATTAAATATGATACTTCACTTGATTCAAATATATCATCGGTTGTATTCAGGAATTTATCGGTTTGCATATATAATTCCCGCTTCATGGATATCCTGTTATAGTTCAGGTCTATTCTCCATTTCAGCTTATTCCCGGAAGGCAAATACCACTGCAGGGCATGTACCATATTATTCCATCCTGTCATCATTCCGTCTTTATGATGGATCAGGGTATCACCTGCCTGACTTTTAACCTCGTATTCTTCTTTCCCTCTGTCATAATTTCCAAAGAACAGGTATCTGATCTTGCCCCATTTTTCTGAATTATGGAAAAGCTGAAGATAGCCGTCGTAGAAGGAATAGTTGTCAGGGGGCAGATTTTCAACTATTTCGGACCTGACGATTTTCTTCAGTAAAGGTGCGTATAAGGAGTAATTACCACGTCTGATCCCGGCTGTAAGATCCCAGTTGATATCATTCAGGGGCAATTCAACAGTCATGCCCGATGACAAAAGTCCCAGCCTGAGCTGGGCTTTCAGGGAATCTGTCCGTGGTTTCCTGAAGTCGAGATTAATCACGGAAGATGCTCCGCTTCCCAATTCCGATGGAAAATAGTCCTTATATAGTTCAGCACTTTCGAGAAAGTCAAGATCAAAAGGTGAAACAAATCCGAGAAGGTGTGCAGGAAGAAAGAAATAGCAACCATTTGCCAGGAAAACATTCTGTCCCCTGCTTCCTCCCCTGACATAAATATCCGATGACCCATCCTTTCCCGGCACCACGCCGGGCATAATCTGAATTAATTTCAGCAGGTCGGGTTCGCTAAATAGTTTGGGAGTTTCACGGATAGCAGCGGTAGTTAAGATAAAGCTTCCAAGATGAGTGATTACCACATTTTTTATTGAATCGCCGATGATGATGGCCTCGCTTAGTTCATAAGGTGATACTTGTACATAAATATTGATTACCGTATCAAAACTGGTTTCAAACCAGATATTTGCAGAGAAATATCCAAGAACTTTTGTAGAAATTAGTTTCCTTCCGGGAGAAGAGGTAAATGAGTACTCACCCTTTGTATCGGTTGTTGTGACCTGATTACCCGGATTTAGAAAAATTACTCCATTACTAATACTTTTTCCCTGGTCTTTATCAAAGAGTTTGCCATTTATTTTTATATGTTGACCTTTAATACTATTATTAATGAACAGGAAAATGAGCAGAAAAAATATGTTTGCTTTTTTTGACATGACTTCTTTATCAGGCAAATAATTATTCTACTGTCTCAGATAATTTATTGTTAGTTCTCCTTTTAAGGCTTTATTATTTTTATTGCTTTCTTTTTTTCGGTTTTAGTTTCTTCTGAGTTTATTTTATAACACAAAATACATACCAAACAGTAGCTTTGCCGGAATTAGATTTTTTTGGAAATTTAGTTTTATCGCTTTTGCAAATTATTAGCTGTTTTTGAATTTTAAGCATGCATTATTCAAAAGTCACGAATCCACTAATTATAAATGAATTTTGTGGTAAAAAATTTAGTTGTTCTCTTTATGTGTTAATTC
>JAGGXD010000174.1 GCA_021163295.1 Bacteroidales bacterium | reverse complement strand
TGCCTTGAATGGTAAATTTAGTAAAGTTCTTTGAATAAAAGAAAGTCCAGAGGGTGCAAGTCCCTTATGCGCTGGGGTAACGCCTGGAAGCATTAGCAAGTGGCAAGGTGGTTTGGGGTGACCCATACACTGAAGTAAGCCAACCGGCAAAAGTCTGAACTGACGAACAGGAACGGGATATGAGGCATGTTTATTCGGGTAAGTAACCACATCATTGCAAAGCCCTACGAACACCAAAAGGATAAGCATGTAGATTCCGCAGGATTAGATCGAAGGACATTTACCTTACCAAGGGAGATCTCATCAACCACGGGATGGTTATGGTGAGAAGTCAGCCGAGGTCATAGTAGGTACAAGAAAACGAGCCGACTACTACGTTTGTGGTTGAAGGTCGGAGGTCTCACGGAGTACCGAAGGACTGAACATTGAACGCTGAAATCATGTGATGCAATTGTTCCTGCAATAATAGCAGTGGGCTTAGCAGGACAACACGGTCACATGTAAGGAAGCACTGAAAATTTATGGAGTATGAACTATTTAAGACAGGTATTAACGCCACGGAACCTGCAAAGAGCTATAAAGCAGGTAAAACGTAACAAAGGAAGTTGTGGAGTTGATGGTATGGTAGTTGACGAACTCGATGGGTATTTCAGAACCAATTGGACTGAAATAAAATCAACCATTGAGCACGGCACATTTCAACCATCAAAAGTGTTGGGTGTAGAGATTGATAAGCCAGATGGCGGCAAACGCCTCTTGGGTATACCAACGGCAATCGACCGTGTAATCCAGCAAATGATACACCAGGTGTTAAGCCCGGTGTATGATGTTGAATTTTCGACATATAGCTACGGATTCAGACCGGGAAAGAATGCCCATCAAGCGATACACCAGGCACTCGACTACATCAATTCAGGTTATCAGGACATCATAGACCTTGACCTGAAAAGTTTTTTCGATTTAGTCAACCACGACTACCTGATGAGCATCCTATACCGAAAGGTGAAGGATGAGCGATTATTGCGTTTAATTCGTAAATACCTTAAGGCGGGAATGACACTCTATGACACAGAAATCAACAGAGAAGAAGGGACGCCGCAAGGTAGCCCTTTAAGTCCTTTGTTGTCAAACATCCTTTTGAATGAACTCGATAATGAGCTTAACAGAAGGGGACTACGATTCATTCGTTATGCGGATGATTGTAGCATTTTTGTCAAGAGTAAACGTTCTGCCCGAAGGGTACTTAAAGGAATCACAAAGTTTATTGAGCAGGATTTAAAGTTGAAAGTCAACAGACAGAAAACGAAAATCTGCCGACCGGTAAGCTACTGCATACTGGGATATAATTTTGTTAGTACCTACGTTAAGGGAGAAATGGGGAAGTACCGTTTACGGGTTAGCCCGAAAACTTTTACCCGTATGAAGGCAAAAGTAAAGGAAATTACACGTAAAACGAACCCGAAGAGTTTTTCGGAACGCATAGATGAATTAAACCGCTTTATGAAAGGTTGGATAAATTACTTCAAATATGCTTATATGACCGGGAACTTAGCGGAGCGATCTCATGACCGAAGGGAATAAACTCAGCGACCTTGACTGGTGGATACGAAATCGCCTGCGCTACTGCATCTGGCATCACTGGAAGAAGCCAAATAAACGAATGAGAAGTCTTATTCGGTTGGGGAAATCTCCCGGAGAAGCCTATGCATGGTCACGTTCACGTATGGGTGGCTGGAGAGTGGCTTGTAGTCCCATTTTGGGAACTACTATTACCATTAAGCGACTTAAACAACGTGGTTATATACCCTTTTATGAATACTACCGTAAAATTTCACATGTTTGATGAACCGCCGTATACGAGCCCCCATCATTTTTTTGAAGGCCATAAATATATAACTTTGGAGCGTACTTGAAAGTATGCCGCTTATTCCATGGTGCTTTTGAGCCCGGATACGAGCATGGCAGCAGGGTGTCTTGGAGATATAAATGGTGATGGTTTGATTGTCTCAAGCCAATCCCGCATGTGAGAATCTACAGCAACAAACATTCTGCCCTGTACATTATTTATTAACTTGAATTTCATCAAATTATGGCAAAGCGAAAAGTAAAAGGAAATCCAAACGCAACGATTACTATGCCAATTGTAAATCCAGGAGCAGCAGGGATAGATATTGGCAGCCGTAGTCATTTCGTATGTGTATCACAAGACAATGTAAAAGAATTTAAGAGTTTTACTTCCGGTCTTCATGAGATAGCAGAACATTTGTTATATTATGAAATCAAAACAATTGCCTTGGAATCTACGGGTTTCTATTGGCAACAGTTATTTGTTTTACTTCAAAGTTATGGTTTTGAGGTAATCCTGGTCAATGCCCGTCATGTTAAAAACGTAAAAGGGCATAAAACCGATGTTGTAGACAGTAAATGGTTACAGTTGTTACACAGTATTGGACTTTTATCCAACAGCTTCCAGCCAGATTTTTTCACTAAAGAATTGCGGCAGTATGTCCGTCACCGAAAGTCATTAATAGAAACCGGCAGCATGTATATTGCTAAAATGAACAAGTCCCTGGTCCTAATGAATATCCAGTTAAAGACGGTCCTCCGTGACTTAACCGGAGAATCCGGGTTGAAAGTTATTGAGGCTATAGTGAAAGGGGTGAGGGACCCTGATGTTTTGGAGCCTTTGGTGGGGAAAAGGGTAAAAGCGTCCCGCCAAGACATAAAGGATGCTTTGAACGGTGACTGGAGGGGTGAACACTTATTTGAGCTCTCGCAAAATTACTCGTTTTATCAATTTACAAGGGAGAAGATAAAAGAAACAGACAATCGAATAGAGGCTTTATTGGAGCAATGGAAAGAAAAAAATGGTGATGAAAAAATAAGGAAAGGGTATTCCAAAAACAAGCATAGCCACGGTCATAAAAATGACCCCGGATTTGACATCAAAGCTTATGCTTATGAGATGGCCGGGGGAGTTGATTTATCTCAGATTGAAGGAGTAGATGTGGGTACTATATTAACCTTGGTTTCGGAAACAGGTTTAGACCTAAAATCAAAATTTAAAACAGCAAAGCATTTTGCTTCCTGGCTGGGGTTTTCTCCCAACAGAAAAATCACAGGGGGAAAAACCATGTCTTCACATACCCCCAAGGTCAAAAGTTCATTGGGTCATGCAATAAGACAGGCAGCAAATGCTGCCGGTAACAGTAAATCAAGATTAGGCGACTTTTTTAGGAGGCTGTCATTTCGAAAAGGCCGTACTGTTGCCATAATTGCAACGGCAAGAAAAATAGCTGTTATAATATATAAAATGCTGGAAACCCATCAACCATATTGCTACGAATATACACAAGAAGATTCGGAACGCTTTAAACAAATGCAAATAAAGAAAACCATTAAAAACATCAAGAAACACGGAATAGCACAGAGCGACTTAGTTATGGCTTTCTGATTGTCCTGCAAAATTATTTCTGCTGCAATTTAAAACCGGAGAAGGAGGTTAATGGAAGAGGTGTGTGCTTTCGTTTGAAAGTAGTTATATGTGAGACCCGTACGTACGGTGGTGTGAGAGGTGCACTGTAATGTCGTTTAGTTAAGCAACTGTGACTTATATAATTTCGTTTTAAAATCATTATAGTGCACCAGAATTCAGGTCATATAATATAATTTAATAGATAATTTGATATTCGCTTTCTTGTTACTTCAAAATAGACCTTTTTTCTACTAATTTAACTGATATTTTTGATTTTAACGCATAATTATTCCAATTGAACACGATAGGTCATATCCAATATAAAAGTAAAAATGATATTTTGCCCTCTCTATTTTCTTTTAAAAAGAATTCTTATATGGAACAGGGTAGATACGCTTACTTTTCCTAAACTTTCTCTCGATATTTCTGTCAGGCCTTATCAATTCCAAATTGCTTATGAATAAATTTTCCAAATGCGTTACATATTCTTTGATTTTTCGATTAGAACGAATAAAAAGCAGTACTATACTGTTTTTCATACGGTTAAGAGCCTGTGTGAAATTTAATTGGTAATTGTATTTTCTGTTTTTATTAATTTTTTTCACTTGTTGATCAGTTTCCGACATAAGAATACTGGTGAGATTGCAAGAAAATAATTTTGCATAAAAATCTTGCAAAAGAGCCAAGGGGGTTTTACCACTATAATTTTCAATTTCCAATCTGGATTTCATTCTTTTATAAGACTCTTCTACAAACCATCTAAAATGATATAAATCAGCAAATTCGTCATACGAAAATTCTTTGTCATCCATTAAATTTGTAACAAGTACTTCTTTTTCACCGGAAACTAATTCAATGCAGATAAACCGAAGACGCTGAACTTTACACACTATGCCCAGTGCTTTACATCTTTTGGCACTTGCTTTACTTGGGTAAATTTCTGCAATAATTTCTCTTTGCCCACTTTCTACTAATTGTTTAGCTACTTTCCAGGATCCTGTTTTTAGCCTGGCACAAAAGTGTATCCCTTTACTATTTAATAAAGCAAATAACCAAAACGACCCATAATTTCTATCGAATAAACATATATCACCACTTTTAAGAAATGAAAGATGATTTATAGCCATCTCTTGTTCATTATTATGATAACTGGAAAATTGAGCGTCTATAGTTAAGTGGTTTAACATATCATATGCTTGTGATAAACGGCTTAGAATAATAGGGGTTGATGTTTCTGAGATATCAGCAACTCCATACTCCTCTAGAATAGCTTCACTATTAGGCAACCTTGATGTCGAACCATCTACAGCGATTAAACGAAATCCATTCCACTTTTTATAATCAGTGGTGTCATAAAAATAATCGATTTGATCCTTATCCAATTCTATGAAAGCTTCATGTTTTAGTTTTTGTCTGGCTTGTGAAAAAGCTCCTTTGCTAACTTTCTTTTCAGGCAACTCGCTGTGTAATATAACTTTGAATAAATTGTCTAACTCTGCCTGGAGGGACTTTGTGATGAAATTAATTAGAAAAATGAAGACTGTTTGAAAGGTTAAAACTCGATCTCTGGTAAATGCTTTTTCAGTGGTTTTGTGTTTGTTAATAAATTCTTCAGATGTTAACTTTTTTCTTAATTTTTCAATAAGTTTGGCATGATTTTTCGTTTTCTGTGGTTCCCATAATTAACTGTTTTTAAACGATTTAACATACATAAAGATACAGATTTATTAACAAATAAACGATAATTGACTGAACATTAATTCTTTAACTCTTAACTAAACGACATTAGAGGTGCACTGGCGGGGCTACAATCCCGTCAGCCGCCTACTCGATTACAGCCTGTAAATTATAAGTTTTCAAGTTGTTACTTATCTAATCCTTTCAGCAATTCTCATTAAATCCCAATCGCTACTGTAATGTTGCAATGAATTTCCACAGTGCACAATAATGATTTCCTTATCAGGAATGACATAAATATTCTGCCCTAGATTTCCATTCGCAAAAAACTGAAAAGTTGAATCGCAATTAGTATTCCCCCACCATTGATAAGAATAATAGGTGTGTTTACATCCGCTACCTAACCAAACTGGGTAATGGTCACGAGAGATGGTTTTATCCTCTCTTGTTGATTTTAGTACCCAATTATCTGAAATAATTTGAGTGCCATTCCAATTTCCTTGTTTTAGAAAGAGACGTCCAAATCGTGCATAATCTATAGCTCTTGCGATGAGCCTGCTAGGCATATATTCAAATCCAGATTCTTTACTGTCTATTGAAAACAATGCATCGTACTCCATGATTTTTGACCATAGTTTTTCTTCTAGGTATTTTGAGACAGTCTTTCCCGTTGCACGCTCAACAATTAGACCAAGGTAACTTGTATTATAATTATTGTATTCAAATTCTTTACCAGGTTCAGATTCAACTTCTAGTTTTTTGAGTAATAACTTTCGTACATTGGGGTGGTAGTAGCCAATAGCTTCGTCGTGCCAAGGAGCATGAATATTTGTGCCAGGTAGTAAACTAGTATTGTATTTCAGCCCCGAACGCATTTCAAGTAGATTTTTGATAGTGATTTTCTCAAAACGAAGGTCTCGTTCTTTTAACTCCGGAATATACTTTGTCATTGGATCATTTACACTTTGTATCAGTCCGTCATCAATGGCAGTACCGATTAAAAAAGCAATAAATGATTTTGCTATTGATTGAGAATGAAAATATGAGTCTCTTGAAAATCCATTGAAATATTTTTCATATAGAACTGTATCTTTTCGAATAAAAATTAGTGCGGTTGTTTGTGACTTTTCTGCCCACTCATCAAAGGATGTAAATCCTGATTGTGAAACTCTCTCATCAAATAAAGACTCAATATAATCTTTCTCATGTTTTTCTTCAAAACTGTAGAAACTTTTGGCACCTTTAATGACTCTATTCTCAAAATTTTTATAGTCATAAACATCTGCTACATTCATTGTTACAAGGCGGTAAACATAAGTTGGCGAATATTTAATCGACAAAAATGCTAATAACAATAGAATCAGAATTAATGGTGATAATAAGGCTATTTTAAATACTTTTTTCATCTATGATTTCTCTCTTTTAACTACATTGTTTATTATTGGCTGTAACGTTAAGTATATGGTTTGTGGCGGTTTTTGAAATACAAATCTTTCAACTTACACCGATGTTTATTTAATCCTAAATCGTTCATACTTTGCACTTTACCCGCCATAAACTATATACATTGTTACCAAACGTAATTTCATATGTCCAAGTATTTTGTCATTCAAGATGTATAGTTAATTATTCAACCATTCAACAGCTCTGTCAACAATCCATTCTGCAATTCTTTTATCGGGAAGCAAGCCATGTTCTAAAAAAACAATATTTTTCCCTTCAAACATTTTCTTACTTTTCACTGTTCGTCCCATCATTATAAATCCTGAATTTTCAGCCATATTTTTTACTCCCATCGAAAGATACATTCCAACAACAATTACTTTCTTTTTGTTTTCGCTTGCTTTTATTATTGGGCTAACACCATCAATAGCAAACGACTGTCCTACTTCCACAAACGCTTTATCAAAATACTCAATGCCTGTTTTTCCAAGAATATAATTTCCTGTTTCATTAATGAGTTCTTCCCAAATCGGCTTGAAATTCTTATCACCATGCGCAAGGATTATCAAGGCTTCTTCTACCGAATTATCTGATAGATTGTTCACTTTATCCAGTAAAATATCCTTCATCACATTTTTATAATCCAATGTAGGTCCTACTGTAATCTTAATTCTTGTATCAACAATTTTTATCCCTTCTTCTTTAATATCATCAACCATTTCCTGATTATAATAAAGGCCGAGAATTGTAGGTATATCATAAAGTGAATGACCGGAAGGTGCTATAAACAAAGGCAAAGCATATACTTTTGTAATACCTTTATTTTCCATATCTTTTAAAACAGTAGCAATTGATGGGTCAGTAAATTCCATTAAAGCAACCCGAACTTCATCAAAATCCGAAATATTTTTTGTCTTTAATAATTCTTTAACCTGATTTTCTATATTAAGAACAGGTTGGTTCCATTGTTCTGAAGGGGAACCATGTGCAATTATCAATAATCCTATCTTTCCCTGAGCAAAGGGGTTTATTGAAATTAAGACTAATAATGTTAAAAATATTTTCTTCATTTTAAGCTCTCCTATTTTTGTCCTTTATTATGTTGGGTAACGTTTTGCAGCTAAAAGTAGTGCGGGCTTAATTGCATTTCACTTTCAAGCTACTATGTCGTCTATTAATATTCCTTTCGTTTCAATTTACTACTTCACCCCGTATTACTTTTGAGGTGCTGTTAGGCTTCGTTATTTCTATTCAACCAATATACTATCTATTTTTGATATAGCATCTCCAACCCAAATACGGCCATTATCTTGCTCTAAATCAAATTCATTGGTATTATGTTTTGTGCCACAGAATCTAAAAATAGCATTATAAAACCCGTTATCCATTTTATGATAATCAGAGGACTTAAATGTATATGTTACTTCTGAACCACTTGTTAGGGCTGAAAAATCATTTATGGTTAAATTACCCCAATCGGGATTAGGAATCGACCACCTTAAACCTGTACTTACTTTTGTGTCAATATTTTGAAAGAATAATCCACCAGTAAAATAGTTGAAGTCAAGTTCTCCCATTTTTTCTGGGTCAAGTATGTAATAGTTGATATTATCATTGTTTTTTATTGTGATTGTACATGTGACCTCAGAATAGTTGTCAAAAGAGTTTACTTTTATACTATCTATGTGACAACTTAATCCATTGCGCAATAGGTTGCCATTTTTTAAAGCATTTATTATTCGTTGGTCATTACGCAAATCTATGGAATCTGCATAAAAAGCAAGCTCCAAGATATTATTTCCATAGTGAAAACAGTCAGTAATATAAAATGGTGAAGGAGGTGGAGTCGATAACATACAAGAATGCATTATTCCCGTGTATATCGTATCATTATCAACCAAAACACTAAATCCAGTAATTGATTGATTAAATTCTAAATCCTTTTTTAAGAACAGAAAATGAGTCGAACTATCGTAGAATAGTATGTCATTTTCAGTAATTTCAGAACCATCAGAGAACTCAAGTCTGAATTTAGAATCATTCAGATTTGGATCATTCTCGGATTCGCAGGAAGACAATAACAAGCTAAATACAAAACCAAAAGTCAAAATGAAGTTTAATGTTGTCATAGCATTTTTTTAATATAATGATGATAATTCTAGTTTGTAGGTTACGTCATAATGAAGCCTAACGATTCATCGGTGTGCGAAGTGGTGAGAAGTTGTTGTGCATATCAGAGATGATATTGAACCTGTAATAAAGTTACGAAACTTCCTGTTTCTCAACAAACTGAGCCATTTAGTATACCGATTTGTTAGGCTTTCGTTATTTATTTTTTGAGCTTAACATTGTCTTTTGTTTTGATTATGATAACTCCATTTTTACCAGCTCTACCATAAGCATCTGATGCGGCTTGATCCTTTAACACAGTCAATGATTCTATTTTGTTTGGATCAATCGAATTTAATCCGGAAGTGTATTCTTCTCCATTAACTAAAATTAATGTCTCTGATATCTCATCTTTTGAGGGATCAGGTTTAACATTGTCTTTTGTTTTGATTATGATAACTCCGTTTTTACCAGCTCTACCATAAGCATCTGAGGCGGCTTGATCCTTTAACACAGTCAATGATTCTATTTTGTTTGGATCAATCGAATTCGGATCTGTATTGCTAATTTTCCCATCCAGTAGGACCAATGCATCATTCTTATCAAGCTGAGCTGATAATGATGTGGTGAATAATACAATTAACATCGATAATAGAAGTAGTTTTTTCATTGGTTAGGTATTTAATTAATAACAAATGAGTAATATGGTTCAAATATTATGCCTCAAATATGAATTATAGAAAGTTTTTCCCCATACTTCGGTTGCGTTTAAAGTTTCGGGCATACTGAATAATGAAGCCTAACGGTGGCGGTATGAAACGTTGGGGAGTTCGGAGCTACTTTCCTGTCAACTGAAACGAAAGGTTGATTCGACTGATAAGCTTCGATTAACCACTTAAACCCCAATGTTTTATAACGCGTGTTGG
>JAGGXD010000136.1 GCA_021163295.1 Bacteroidales bacterium | reverse complement strand
GGCAGTTGAATATTGAGAAAAAGATTGATATTCCGGTAATGGTTTCGGTGACTATTTCAGATTCCAGCGGTCGCACGCTTACAGGACAAACACCTGAAGCATTTATTGCTTCTGTTTCACATACTAACCTTCTGAGTATAGGACTTAACTGTTCAATGGGTGCAAAGGAACTAAAACCATATGTTGAAGGATTATCCGTAAAAGCCCCGTGGTATGTAAGTGTTTATCCCAATGCCGGGTTACCAAACCAGTTTGGGGAATATGATGAATCACCAAAGGTAATGGCATCATATATAAAAGGATTTCTTGAACAAAAAAATGTAAATATTATTGGCGGTTGTTGCGGTACTACTCCGGAACACATTAAAGAATTTGCCAGGTTGGCAGAAAAATCCGAAATAAGAATCCCTCCCAAATTATCACACAACCTGAATTTAAGCGGACTTGAGCCATTGACAGTTTTTCCGGGGAGCAATTTTATTAGTATAGGAGAACGGACGAATGTTTCCGGATCAAAAAAGTTTGCCAGGTTAATTCGTGAAGAGAAATATGAAGAGGCTCTCGCAATTGCAAAACAGCAGGTAACCGGGGGGGCACAGATACTGGATATAAATATGGATGAGGCTTTGCTGGATTCGAAAAAAGCAATGGAGAAATTTCTCAGGTTAATTGCAGCCGAACCTGAAATTGCCAGGATCCCGGTTATGATAGATTCATCTGAATGGGCGGTAATTGAGACGGGTTTAAAAAATCTTCAGGGGAAGGGAGTAGTAAATTCAATAAGTCTGAAAGAAGGAGAGCAGGTATTTATAAATCAGGCACAAATAATCAGAAATTACGGGGCAACAGTGGTGGTGATGGCATTCGATGAAAACGGACAGGCTTCCGGTTTTGAAGATAAGATAAAAATATGCCACCGTGCTTATGAGATCTTAACAAAACAAGTTGTATTTCCTCCCGAAGATATTATTTTCGATCCTAATGTACTTACAATAGGGACGGGTATTGATGAACATAACAATTATGCTGTTGATTTTATCAGGGCTACCCGCTGGATCAAGGAGAATCTCCCCTATTCAAAGGTGAGTGGAGGAATAAGCAATTTGTCATTTAGTTTCAGAGGCAATCAAATTATCAGGGAAGCTATGCATTCTGCTTTTCTTTATCATGCTATAAAAGCCGGTCTTGATATGGGGATTGTTAATGCCGGAACACTTACGATATATGATGAAATTCCGGCAGTTCTGTTAGAGCGGGTGGAGGATATTATTTTTAACCGGCGCCCTGATGCTACAGAAAGACTTATTGAATTTGCAGGGAAAAATAAAAAAAGGACCGGTCAGATTGAAAAGACAAAGGAAGTATGGAGAGAAGAGGCAACCGAAGAGCGATTGATCTATGCCCTGGTTCATGGTATTACTGAACACATAAAAGAGGATATAGAAGAAGCCCTGAAGCAGTATCCCTCGGCAATTGATATTATTGAGGGTCCTTTAATGAGTGGGATTAGCCGTGTAGGAGATCTTTTTGGGTCAGGAAAAATGTTCTTGCCACAGGTGGTTAAAAGTGCACGTGTTATGAGAGTGGCTACTGAATTGCTTGAGCCGTTTATTATTTCTGAAAAACCGGGAAAAGCAAATAAATTGAATAAAGCGGGTAAGATCCTTTTAGCCACAGTGAAAGGTGATGTGCATGATATTGGGAAGAATATTGTAGGGGTTGTTCTGGGTTGTAATAACTATGAAGTGCTTGATATCGGTGTGATGAAAACCGTTGAGAGTATTATTGAAGAAGCAAAGAAAAACAAGGTGGATATTATAGGGGTCAGCGGGTTAATTACCCCATCATTGAACGAGATGGTTCATTTAACAAAGGAGCTTGAAAGAGCGGGGTTAAATATTCCATTGTTGGTAGGTGGTGCAACCACTTCGAAAATGTTTACCGCAGTTAAACTTGATCCTGAATACCCGGCAGGAGTGATACATGTGCAAGATGCTTCACGAAGTGCAGAGATTGTAAGTAAACTGATCTCTAAAACAAAAAGGACCGGCTTTCTGAAGGATGTTCATGCCGATTATGCGCGGCTAAGAGAGATTCGAAAAAATGTTCAGCAAAAATTTGTTAGTCTGCAGGATGCACGAAAAAAAAGATTCCGTATCAGCTGGTCGGAAAAAGAGGTATATGCTCCGGAGAAACCCGGGATTCACCTGTTTAAAAAATATTCACTCGAAGAAATAAAGCCATATATTGACTGGACATATTTTTTTCATGCCTGGGAACTAAAAGGAAAATTCCCGGAGATACTGGATCATCCCGAAAGAGGAAAGGAAAGCCGTAAACTTTTTGAAGATGCTCAGGAATTTCTTGATCGTATTATCCGGGAGGAAATTCTTGATGCACGGGCTCTGTTTGCTGTTTTGCCGGCTAATGCAAGAGGCGATGATATTGAAATTTATATTGATGAAAAAAGGGACCAGGTATTAACGGTTTTAAATATGCTCCGGTCGCAATCAGATAAAACCGGCACCGGAGATAACCGCTCCCTGGCTGATTATATTGCCCCGGTAGAATCGGGGATACCTGATTATATTGGTGTTTTTGCCGTATCAGCAGGGTTTGGAGTGGATAAATGGGTTGCCGGGTTGGACAGCCGGAATGATGATTATCAAACAATAATGCTTAAAACTCTGGCTGACAGGTTAGCTGAAGCATTAACCGAGCGTTTACATCAGCGGGTAAGAAATGAGTTTTGGGGATTTAGTAAAGACCAGGGTTTGTCTATGAATGATCTTCTCAGGGGAAAATACCAGGGTATTCGTCCTGCATATGGATACCCGTCATGCCCTGATCATTCTGAAAAAGAAAAAATATTTAAACTATTAGATGTAGAAAAAAATATTGGAATAGCACTGACAGAAAATTATATGATGGTTCCGGCAGCATCGTTAAGCGGACTGATCTTCGCGCATCCGCAGGCGAAGTATTTTGATGTAGGAAAAATTCAGGAAGATCAGGCGAAAGACTATGAGAGAAGAAAATTAAAAATTAGAAATTAAAAAGTAACCAGTAACCAGTTTTATTATGGCAGAGAAAATTATAGATATTCTGAAGAATACAAAAAAAACATTGTTTTCATTTGAGTTATTACCTCCGTTAAAGGGTAAAAGCATTGAATGTATATATCAGACAATCGATCCATTGATGGAATTTAATCCTTTGTATGTAAACGTTACATATCACCAGGAGGAAGTTGTATATAAAACACGAAAGGATAAATTACTGGAAAAAACCGTAGTAAAGAAACGCCCGGGTACAGTGGCTATATCTGCTGCAATTAAATATAAGTATAAAGTCAAGGTGATCCCTCATATTATTTGTGGTGGTTTTACCAGGGAAGAGACTGAATATGCCCTGATTGATCTCAATTTTCTTGGAATAGATAACATACTGGTGGTCAGGGGCGATCCGGCACCGGAACAAAAACATTTTATTCCTGAACCCGAGGGACATTCAAATGCATTGGGGCTGGTAAAACAGATAGCAAATTTAAACCGGGGGAAGTATCTGGATGAAGGAAATATGACTCCTACAGATTTTTCGATGGGAGTAGCCGGTTATCCGGAAAAACACCCTGAGTCTCCTAATAGTGATTCCGATTATCATTTCCTGAAGAAAAAGGTTGAAGCAGGGGCTGATTTTATTGTAACCCAGATGTTTTTTGATAATAAAGATTTCTTTGAATTTGAAAAACAATGCAGAGAAAGGGGGATTAATGTGCCTATTGTACCGGGTATCAAACCCCTGGGATCAAAGAATCATCTCACCTATTTACCTAAGACATTTGGTATTGATCTTCCGGAAACACTGGTTAAGGAAGTACTTAAATGTAAAACTCCGGAGGCAGTAAAACAGGTTGGCATTGAATGGGCTATTGAGCAGAGTCGCGAATTAATAAAATTTGGTGTTCCTGTTGTGCACTATTTTACATTGGGTCATGCAGGGGGTATTAAGGATGTAGCTAAGGCGGTGTTTTAGGAGAAGAAAGTTGAAAGTTGAAAGTTGAAAGCGAAAAGTTATTGTTTTATTTCCTTACTTTGAGCGTTTAATAAACATTAATATGAAGAAAAAGAGTCTGACTAACAGGATATCGGGAATTATCTCGAATAATCCGAATCAATCATACAATTATAAACAAATTGCAAGCAGGTTGGGAATAAAAGATTCCACAACAAAGAAACTTATTAACGAAATTTTGAGTGAGTTAAAAACGGGTAAGCTACTGGAAGAGGTACATACGGGTAAGTATAGATTTAAATCAAAAGGTGGTTATATAATTGGCAAAGTAGATCTTACAGCGCGTGGTTCGGCATATATAGTGTCTGACGATACGGAGGAGGATGCTTTTGTATCACAGGCAAATTTGAAACATGCTCTTCAGGGTGACAAGGTGAAAGTATTTTTGTTTGCAAAACGAAAATCACGCCGGCTTGAAGGGGAGATTGTTGAAATTATTGAACGTGCCAGGTCGAAATTTGTCGGGATTGTTGAGGTATCAAAGAATTTTGCGTTTTTGATACCTGAAAACAGGCAAATGCCATATGATATTTTTATCTCAAAAGATAAATTAAAGGGTGCAAAAACCGGACAAAAAGCAGTGGCGCGAATTGTTGACTGGCCCGATAAGGTAAAAAATCCTTTTGGTGAGATTGTTGATGTGCTGGGTAAGCCCGGGGAACATGAGGTGGAAATGCATGCTATTCTGGCAGAGTTTGAGTTGCCCTATAAGTTTGATGATGAAGTAAGTAATGCGGCCGAAAAAGTAGTGGACATTATTCCAAAGGAGGAGTACAAACGGAGAAGAGACTTCAGGAAAATTCTGACTTTTACCATTGATCCGGAGGATGCAAAAGATTTTGATGATGCATTGTCTTTACGGAAGCTACCGGGAGGTAATTGGGAAGTAGGGATCCATATTGCAGATGTCACACATTATGTTAAACCACGTACTATTCTGGATAAAGAGGCCAGGCAAAGAGCAACATCTGTTTACCTGGTTGACAGGGTTGTTCCTATGCTTCCTGAAAACCTGTCAAACAAAGTTTGTTCCCTGAGACCTGATGAAGATAAACTTTGCTTCTCGGCAGTATTTGAGATTGATGAACAGGTGATTGTGAAAAATGAATGGTTCGGAAAAACTGTGATACGATCGCAACGAAGATTTACATATAGTGAGGCTCAGCAGGTTATTGAAACAGGGAAGGGAGACTTAAGCAGTGAGATACTGCAGTTAAATAACCTGGCTCAGAAACTTCGTGAAAAAAGGTACAGGAAAGGTTCCCTGGATTTTGAAAGAGTTGAGGTGAAATTTGATATTGACGAAAAAGGAACTCCCCTTGGAGTATTTTTCAAAGAGCAGAAAGAATCAAATCAGCTTATCGAAGAATTTATGTTGCTCGCCAACAGAAGAGTTGCCGAATATATATCTAAACGGTCAGGAAAACCCGGTAAAACCTTCGTTTACCGGATCCATGATAAACCTAATCAGGAAAAGCTTGAGTCATTTTCAAATATCCTGAAACGGTTCGGACATAAAATTGATACTTCCTCGCAAAAAAAATTATCCCTCTCAATGAACAGTTTGTTAAAATCTGTGCAGGGGAAAAGAGAACAAAATCTGGTTGAGACACTTGCATTACGCTCAATGGCCAAAGCGGTTTATTCAACGCATAATATTGGTCATTATGGATTGGCATTTGATTTTTACACTCATTTTACCTCGCCTATTCGCAGGTATCCTGATATGATGGTGCACCGGTTACTGGAGGCGTATCTGAATAACTCACCGTCAAAAAGCGAGGATAAATATGAAAATTTATGCAAACATGCCTCAGAAATGGAGCGTAAAGCAGTGGATGCAGAACGTGCATCAATCAAGTATAAACAGGTTGAGTTCTTGAAGGATAAAATCGGCGAAAAATTTGACGGAATTATTACAGGGGTTGTAGATTGGGGTTTATATGTTGAGATTATTGAAAACAAGTGTGAAGGACTTATTTCTATCAGGGAACTTGATGATGATTATTATGAATTTGATGAAGAGAATTACAGGCTTATTGGCAGACAATCAAGGAACCAATATCAATTAGGTGATCCTGTTATGGTGGAAATATTATCTGCAAACCTTGCAAAGAAGCAGATTGATTTGGGGATGGAGAAGAGTTGAGTGGTTGAGTAGGGTGAGTAGTTGAGTAGGAAGAATGAAGAGTTTGAGGTTTGAGGTTTGAAAATGTTTGAGGTTGAAGAAGAGGAATAAATCTGTAATTTGATAAATAATAAGCCTAATGATAGATAAAGAAAAGACTAAACGGGAAATTATAATTGATGCGGGTGATATTTTCAGCCGGTTTGGGTTTCGTAAAACCACCATGTCTGATATTGCAAGGAAAACAGGTATGGG
>JAGGXD010000181.1 GCA_021163295.1 Bacteroidales bacterium | reverse complement strand
TTAAGCGGATAGCCGAATTGGAGATGCAGCTTAAAAAGAAGGATGAAGAACTCCGGAATATCAGGAACATTTTTCTTTCAAAGATCGGGCATGAATTCCGGACTCCAATGAACTCAATAATAGGGTTCTCAAATATTTTAGCTAAAAATAATCTAACAACCGACCAGAAGGAGTTATATCTTGAATATATTAACAGCAGTAGTGAAGATTTACTGAATCTTGTTGAAAATATGATCGATCTTTCTATGCTTGAATCAGGTCAGATGGAACTCAATATGGCAGCTTGTTCGGTGAATGCATTGTTCAATGAGCTTTATGCACATTTTAACAGGGAAAAACATATTCTGGAAAAACACAGTATCGCTCTGCTTATGAGCAAATCGGTAGAGGAAAATGACCTGGTAATAGAAACAGACCCTCTGAGATTGAAGCAGGTATTATCAAATCTTATAAGCAATGGATTAAAATTCACTGATAAAGGGGTGGTTGAATTTGGGTATGAAGTAAATGAGCAAAAACAACTATATTTCTTTGTTAAGGATTCGGGTAAGGGAGTTTCAGAGGTTCTGCAAAATTCAATTTTCAATTCCTTCCAAAAAGAAAATGATGATTCAGATGATCAGAAGTCAGGTGTTGGAATAGGACTGGCAATTGCCAAAGAGGTGATTAAACTGATGGGTGGTGACATCGGTTTTAAACCCAATCCAACACGTGGCAGTCTTTTTTATTTTACAGTCCCGATAAGAAGGGTTAAGGTAAATAATGACTCTTTTTTTTTAAAGGATAACAAGAAAAATTATATATTCTCTAAGGGAAATATTGCTATTTGAAAAGTTTGTGAATGGTTTTTAGATGAATGATTATTTTCTGGTCAAAAGCTGCTTGTGGTGAAATGGCTTTTATGATGGAATATTTTTAGATGCAATTTAACTAACCAAACCCTAAATCCGCCACTCGTACAATTTTGTGCGGGTGGCTTTTTTTTTCGGCAATTCAATGTGGCTTTCGGGATAAAATATTCAAAAGAAACATGGATTGAATAGATAAAAGGGCATATTAAGGCATGATTTTTGGGCATAATGATATTATCCCATATATTATTCCAATTATTACTGATTATTCACGAGAAAAATGTCCGTAGAATTATGGAAAGAAGTAGCTTTTAAATTCATTGTTCATTTACGATAAAATCCTCAAGTTATGGAATTAATAATTACACCCAGAGAAAGAGAGGTACTTGAATTAATTTCAAAAGGATATAAATACAGGGAAATTGCTGAAAAATTATTTATTTCCAAAGAAACTGTAATTTCTCATCGTAAACATCTGTTATCCAAATTTAAAGTACACAATTCTGCTGAATTAATCAGAACTGCAATGGAAAACAATCTTTTATAACAAAAAATCCCCCAATTGGGGGATTGACTTTCGATAATAGTTTTCGTAACTTACATAAATATTTTAATGGAATTCAACCTTTTTTAAAAAGAAACTTAAGAACAGCTTAACAGTCTTATCGAAGCTGCATAAAAACAAAAAAAGGAGGAAAACATAAGTAGCCAACATGAGAGTGTTTGAAAAGCGAGTTCATATTGTTAAAGAACCAGGTGATAGCGGGGATTATACTCCCGGATGCAAAAGCAAACAGTATATTTAATAGTGGATTTAAACTTGTTTGGTCGTAATTGAATAGTTTTTGCATATATATATCGGATTAATTCCGATTCAAATATTTCAAATTAATTATAGATAATTAGTTAATATTTTTTTTTTAGAAATCATGAAAACAATATTAAAAATCCTATTTATATGCGGAATAATTGTCCTTACAGCTTTCAGTTGTGAAAAAAATTCAGACGAATCAGATAAAGATGATTACTTGTCTGGGAGAATCATAAAAATTACCTGTGGTGGAACGGTTGTACAATTCATTGATACAAGCCAGACTATTGGAGAAACATGGAATAATTATTTTGTAACTCCTATAGTTAATTACTCGAACTGTGTATTAGTTGGAACCCTTTCATCAGGTGAATGTAGTGAGGGAGACACTTTATATTTTAACTATAGAAAAGTAGATTCCTTCACAATTGGTGGACCTTGGTGTGATATAGGAGGATTACCTAAAACTAAAATAGAAATTACAGATTTATTTAATTCAAAATATTTTATAAATGAAAACTAAGAAACTTTCGTTTTTATTAGTGTTAGTATTACTATTTCTTATAAATGATAAAGTAATACCTCAAGTTGTGCATTCACAACATAGAACTCCAATCGCTAGGATACAACAAAGAACAAAGAAACTACATAAAATCTGTAGTTTATCTTCTAATGAAATTAATAATTTATTAAAACAAGATTCAATTGAAGTTAAGGCAGGTGATTATCCCTTTCGCTTTGGTAAAAACATTGATGTTGATATTGATTTTATAAAGGAATCAACTTTAGATATCAAAGGAGATACTTCTTTTTATACTTATGAAATTAATTCTCCATCAGCATTTAGCATTAATTTGATATTTGATCAATTTGGATTAAACAATAATTCTTCATTATATATTTATAATAGTGAAGGGGATTTTGTATATGGCCCTGTTACTTCAGTAAACAATGCATCAAATGGAATATTTTAGACTGATATCATAAAGGGAGACCATATTGTGATAGAATTAGTTGAACTAAATAATAACAATAAAAAGAATCAGTTACATATTTCTTCTGTTATTCATGGTTATAGGGATATTTTTGCAATTCCTAATAATTATGGAGATTCTTATTCTTGTAATATTGATATAGCTTGTTCTCAAGGGAATGATTGGCGAGTTGAAGGGAATGCAGTTGCTATGTTAATATTAGCTAATGGCACTAGATTATGCTCTGGTTCATTGATAAATAATACGGCTAACGATTTTAAAAGTTATTTATTAACGGCTTTTCATTGTCTTGATATAGGGGCTACTAATTGCTCATTAACAGATGCTGAGAAAAGTGCTCCAAACAATTGGCTATTTCGTCTTCATTATGAAAGTCCTACTTGTGGCGGAGTTGAAGGAACTGATTATATTACTATTAATGGTGCTTCTTTTAGAGCTGCTTATCAACCAACAGACTTTGCATTATTGGAATTTATGACAACTCCTATCTTCGCCACATATTCTGGATGGCAGAGAAGCTCATCTGCAGCATCTAGTGAAGTTGGAATTCATCATCCTGTTGGAGATGTTAAAAAAATATCCTTTGACAATCATACCTTGACTTCATATGCTTCTCAAATTAACTGGTCGGATGGTTGTACTACTCCTGCAAACACTCACTGGCAAGTTGGTTTTGATGAAGGGACAGCCGAAGGAGGATCTTCGGGATCTCCAATTCTTAATCCAAACCATAGAATTGTTGGGCAACTACATGGAGGTTATTCTGGATGCCCACCAGTTACAAAATATTACGGCCGTTTTGATAAATCATGGACTGGTGGCGGAACAAATACTACTAGATTAAGCAATTGGATAGATCCGACTAGTAGCGGTGTTACGTATCTAAACACAAAATATTCTATTTCTTCAACTATATCGGGTTCTTTTGTTATATGTTTAGGTTATTCTAGTTCTTACACTGTAAACAACGTCCCTTCTAATTCTACAATCTTTTGGGAAAACAGTTCAAATATTACGCGAATTTCAGCACAAAGTTCAAATCCTTGTACTTTTTCCTCTACCGCTAATGGTTCAGGTTGGATAAGAGTAAAAATAAGAAATAATACCGACAACAGCTTTGTCACTTTACCACAATATCCAATTTGGATTGGAAAATTTGATGCTACTGTTGTAACCGGGCAAGCGGCTGTTTGTCCTGATGAACTTTACACATATACAGCCCAAGTTCCAGGCGGACACTCTTCATCTTACAACTACGAATGGACCTATCCGGATAATTGGATATGGCAAGCGGAAATGGAAAATTGGATTAGACTGAAAACTCCTATGTATAATCCGCAGTATGGAACAGTACGAGTTGAGATAACCAACGTATGTGGTACTGCGGGACCTTCGGGGATTACAGTTTATCCAGGATATTGCGGTGGGTATTATCGTGTTTTCCCTAATCCTGCAGATGACTATGTTGAGATTAGTATAGACGAAAGTAAATTAGCGGAAAATAAGATAGATGATTATGAAGTGAGAATCTATAACAGCATGAATATAATGGTATCTCAAATAAGGACAAGAAAACCTACACTTCGAATTAATACCAGGCAATTTATTAATGGCATATATACTGTGCATTTTATAACCGGTGATAAATTGCAGGTTGAGCAATTGGTTATAAGCCATTAAGACAAACGAAACTTGGATTAAACAGGTAAAAGGGCATACTAAGGCATGATTTTTTGGCAAATGACATACTATGACAATTAAGTGTATTTGTTTTAAAATTAGATAATTAAGTATTATGTATAATCATTAAAGCTATGAAAGTAATTGTAAGATTGTTATTATTATGTGGAGTAGCAATATTAGCAGCTTTTAGCTGTGAGAAAGAACCACAAGCAACAGCTCCTGGATTGGCAGTTTATAAAACTAAAGGCGAT
>JAGGXD010000182.1 GCA_021163295.1 Bacteroidales bacterium | reverse complement strand
GAAGAATCTCAGTCTCTGCCAGTGTCATTCTGAACGAAGTGAAGAATCTCAAGTTATGGACTCATACTATTAAGGATTATTTCTGCCAAAACCAGAGATCCTTCATTCCGCTTCGCTACATTCAGGATGACATATGCATTAACATTTATCTTTAAAGAAATTTTAGTTGAAACAACACAATTATTTTGTCTACATTATTACAGACCAAAATAGATCAGTCTTATATACCGGTGTAACTAATAATATTGAGAGAAGGTTGTTTGAACATTTTTCAGAAAGAGGAAAATCAAGGACATTTGCGGGTAGATATTTCTGTCATAATCTTATTTATTATGAAAAACATCAATTTGTAGACCAGGCAATTACGAGAGAAAAACAGATCAAAGGAATGAAAAGAGAGAAAAAAATCAGGTTAATAACAGAATTTAATCCTGATTGGAAATTCCTAAACGGTGATATTATGGACTGGCCACCCTATTGATAAGCATGTGTCATTTACTGTATCTATCCATTATACCTTCAAAAAGATCTTCTTTTTATACAGATAATACATAAATAACCATACAACTGCAAGGTAAGCAATAACCGCTAAAACCGGCCCAAAGTCCCCAAGGTGTTTAGCCAGTCCGCCGAAAAGAAAATCCGATGTATGCCTGAAATCAATTACACGTACACCAAGGTAAATAGTGATCGAGTTCACACCAATAACTTTAAAATAAAATCCCCATTTCCTGTACTTCCAGACATCGGCAATAAGATAAAAAAGAGCTACGAGGATAAAAGAAATTCCTCCTGCATAAAGATTAAATGTTGTGGTCCATGCCTTCTTAATAACAGGATACCAGTTTTTCAGGATAAGTCCGAGTATTAACAATCCCGCACCTGTGCAAGCAAGAATAATTACTTTCCTGTACTGGTCAATATCCTTTTTTCTCAATATTATACCTGCAATAGCGCCCATTAATGTGATTCCGGTAGCTGAAACTATGCATAATAAACCTTCAGGGTCAAAACTTCCTCCATATAAGCGTCCCGGAAGAAACATACGGTCAATATAACCGTTAATAACACCTTCAGGAGTCATAACACCTGCTCCAATACCGGGAACAGGAATAAAGAGTTGAATAATGCCATATCCTACAAGGATACCTGCTATCCAGAAAATTAATGATTGGAATTTCTTCACATTCAAAACTATCAGGGATGCAAAGAAATAAGCGAAACCAATCTGACCTAAAACACTGGCATACCTCATATTTTCAAAATCAAAACGGAGAAAACCATTATAGACAAATCCTAAAACAACGAGAAGAATAAGTCTGCGGGTAACCCTTTTATAGAGCGTGGATTTAGGAACTCCTTTTTCCTGTTTAGCCAGAAGTGCATAAGGAATTGCAACACCTGCAATAAACATAAATAGTGGAAAAATAAGATCCCAAGGAGCAAAACCTGCCCATTCAACATGCTCAAGCTGATGTGAGATAGCTTTAAAAAATCCCCAGTTTGTAAATTTTGCCAGTTCGGCAAATAGATATGCTCCGCCTGTTATCCAGAACATATCAAACCCCCGTAGGATATCAAGTGAATAAAGTCGTTCGGAAGCAAAATCTGATTTATTCTCTGTTTTCATAGATAGAATTTGTTTTAAAATAAAATTCACTAAAGCTAATATTTATTCATCTTTTTTATACATTAAATGAACAAAATATTTAATTTTAAATTATCAACATTGTTAACAATATGCCCAATACTTTATATTATTCTCTTGCCAAAAAACAACAAAACAGGAAGTTCAAATTGATGGCGAGCTTCAACAATGGTGCAAAGCAACACTAGTTATAAACGGATCAGAAACATCCGGGTGGGCCAGGGAAGATCCATTTTGGGATTATAAGTTAGAAACTCCTTTTTCGAAAGGAAATAAATTTTTAAAGAATTATGAAAAAGAAACCGGTACTCTTGGGGCTTTGTATTTGGATGGGATTTCTCCTGACATATGCACAGAGCGATAAACTTTCAGAAAGCATTGACCAACTGTCATTTAGCCCTGAAACTGTGCTATGGTATGAGACACCTGCCAACACCTGGGAAGAAGCACTCCCTGTTGGTAACGGACGATTAGGTGCAATGGTATTTGGGAAATATGGCGAGGAGCGGATCCAGTTGAATGAGGAAACTTATTGGACTGGTGGTCCGTATTCCACCGTTGTAAAGGGTGGAGCCAAGGTATTGCCTGAGATCCAGAAATTGATTTTTGAAGGCAAACCCCTGGAAGCGCATAAACTTTTCGGACGTAATCTAATGGGATATCCGGTAGAACAAATGAAATACCAATCCATTGCCAACCTGCACCTATTCTTCGAGAATGAAACGGAAGTTTCGGATTATAAGCGATGGTTAGACCTTGAAACAGCTACCACATGTGTTGAGTACAAAGCGCATGGGATTACCTATAAACGCGAAATTCTTTCTTCGTCACCCAATCAGGTAATAATGGTAAGACTTACTGCCAGTGAGCCCAAACAAATATCATTCAGAGCTGAACTCAGAGGTGTTCGAAATATGGCTCATTCAAATTACGGTACGGATTATTTCCGCATGGATGGTGTAGGGAATGATGGTCTGATGTTGAATGGTAAATCAGCCGATTATCTGGGTATTGAAGGTAAACTAAGGTACCGTGCCCAGCTCAAAGCTGTTCCCGAAGGGGGTACAATAAATGTAAAAGGGTCTGAGCTTTTTATTGAAGAAGCCGATGCAGTAACCCTGTATTTTGTAGCCGCTACTAATTTCGTGAATTACAAGGATATAAGTGCTGATCCTGTAACCAGAGTGAATCAATACCTGAAAAACCTGGAAGGAAAGAAATATGCTGCTCTGAAGGAGGCGGCATTAGCCGATTACGAATCCTATTTTAACCGTACCAGGTTACATTTACCTGCAACCGACAATTCATTCCTTCCTACAAATCAACGGATGACAACATTTCAAGCTCATAGTGATCCCAGTCTGGCTGCCCTGGCTTATAATTTCGGGCGCTACCTGTTGATCTCTTCTTCCCGCCCGGGTACAGAAGCTGCCAACTTGCAGGGCATCTGGAATGAAAGCCAGAATCCAAACTGGGACTCCAAGTACACCACTAATATCAACCTGGAAATGAATTACTGGCCGGTTGAATCAGCCAACTTATCTGATTGTGCCGAGCCCCTTATTACATTAATTAAAGAGTTAACAGATCATGGCAGTCAGGTTGCACGGGAACATTACGGAGCCAATGGCTGGGTATTTCACCAGAATACTGACATATGGCGGGTAGCTGCACCAATGGACGGACCTGCATGGGGCACCTTTACTGTTGGCGGTGCCTGGCTCACCACTCATTTATGGGAACATTACCTGTATACTCTCGACAAAGATTATCTAAAGGAGATATACCCGGTAATCAAAGGCTCAGTGGATTTCTTTTTGAACTTCCTGGTTGAGCATCCCAATGGAAAATGGCTGGTTACAAATCCTTCCAATTCCCCTGAAAATCCACCCAAAGGCCCGGGTTATAAATATTTTTTTGATGAAGTAACCGGAATGTATTATTTCACTACCATTTGTTACGGTTCAACTATTGACATGCAGATTTTGACTGATCTGTTCGGATATTATGCCGATGCCAGCCAGATTCTTGGGCTGGACCAGGAGTATGCCAGCCGGGTCCTCGAGGCTCGAGCCAGGCTCGTTCCTCCACAAATTGGCAAAGACGGTGCCTTGCAGGAGTGGAGTGAAGATTATGAACAGATGGAAGAAAAACATCGTCATTTCTCTCACATGTACGGATTATATCCGGGCAATGTAATTTCCGCCAGGCGCACCCCCCAATTCATAGATGGCTGTAAAGCCGTTTTAGAGCAACGGGGCGATGGCGGTACCGGTTTCTCGAGGGGATGGAAAATGGCTTTATGGGCAAGATTATATGATGGCGAAAGGGCTTATAAAATTTTCAAAGGATACATAAAAGAACAAGCTTATCCTCAGTTATTTGCAAAGTGCTACACCGCACTACAAGTAGATGGTAGTTTTGGCGTAACAGCAGGGATAACGGAAATGATTATGCAATCACATGAAGGAGTCATAGATTTATTGCCTGCATTACCAAAAGAATGGAGTGCCGGACACTTTGAAGGTCTCTGCACCCGGGGAGCTTTTGAACTTGATGTGGAATGGAATGATGGTAAAATTGTTAGTGTCGAGATATTGTCCAGGAAAGGACAAACTTGCCGAATAAATCCAAAGGAAATTGTGAAAGTAACAAATAGGGGGAAGCGGGTTAGTACCAAAAAGGAAAAAGACGGTACCATCGAATTTTCCACAAAGGCAGGTGAGAGATACAAATTAACTCGATAAATATTGCATATGGCAGTATGTTATACCACACATACAAGGCATCAAGAATCAATCCTGTTAATAGCCTGAGGCATGAATAATGATCTGGTAAGCCTCAATTCATAACTAACTGATCCTCGATATATTTTTTAATCTAATGAATGTAAAAAGATCCGTTGGATAATTTAAGAATATACAGTAAATTGGTGCTTTATAAGTTAAATTTGGAAAAAACTCAGTATGTGGAAAGATAAAGTAGTAGTTATTACGGGTTCCGGTATTGGCACCGTATATCTGGTTTTACTTATTATTAATTAAATTAATTATTTGTTATGAAAAAATTAACAGCTACGTTTCTTTCGGGATGTTTTATTTTATTATTCTCCTGCCAGTCAAAGGTTGAAAAACCGGGAGATTTTAAATTATTGCCGTTACCACAAGAGTTCATAATTAAAGGTACCAGTACATTAAAAACCGATAAAATATTGTCTTATTATACTGTTGGCAACATAAACCTTCCGGTACGTGGTGATAATTTAAAAAATATCCAACCTGTAAAAGATCATTCAAAAGCACAAATCATATACAGTATTGATGAATCATTGGATTTGCCGGCAGAAGGGTATACGCTTGATATTTCCAGAAAACAAATAACCATAACGGGTAAAGATAATGCAGGTCTGTTATATGGATTTATGACACTTGAACAGCTTATAGAAGATGCAAAAGAACAGGATGTGCCCCTGCCGGTATGTAGTATTAAGGATTATCCTTTACTTTCATACAGGGCTATACATCTTGATATGAAGCATCACCTGGATAAGACAGAATACTATTATAAGCTTCTGGATAAACTGGCAAAGTATAAAGTGAATGCCATTATTGCTGAGATGGAAGATAAAATAAAGTATGAACGTCAACCCGAAGTGGGATCGGCTGATGCATTGAGTATAAATGAATGGAAGAAACTAAGTGATTACGCTATAGAGCGAAATATTGAAATTAGCCCATTAATACAAGGATTAGGACATGCTTCATTTATTCTAAAGCATGACAAATACAAGAATTTGCGCGATGATCCAAAAAGTGACTGGGCTTTTAATCCACTTGATCCTGAAACATATAAAGTGCAATTTGACCTATACCTTGATGCTATGGAAGCAACACCTTATGGCAGATATTTACATGTTGGTGGCGATGAAGTACATACTACAGGAAGAGGCAGTGGCATTTCAACAATTGAGTTACAATTAACATGGCTGAATAAAGTATGTAAGTTTGCTGAAGAACATGGGCGCATACCAATATTCTGGGACGATATGCCATTAAAATATGCAGGTGTTTACCGACCGATGTTTAATACAAAACTTACCGGAGAAGAAGTGGACAAGATATGGGAAGAAAACGAATATAAACTGGTTGAGTTTCTCGATTTATTTCCCAAAAATTGTATTTATATGCGCTGGAATTATAGTTCTCCTCAGGCAATTGGGAATAGCAGGGCTATGGAATGGTTTCGAAAGAATGGAATGCAGGTAATGGGAGCAACAGCAGGACAAACAAGGTGGGTTTTGATGCCACAAAACGAAGGCAATATGGATAATATTAAATCTTTCGCATTGAGTTCTATAAGTAGTGGAATTAATGGACTATTATTAACTTTATGGGATGATGACTCTCCACATTTCGAACTTTATATGCGTGGTATTATTGCCTTTGCAGAATACACATGGACAGGAGAGAAAAGAACAAAGAATGATATAAAATCAGCCTATCGTCAAAGAGAATTTTCTAATACAGTTACAGATTCTGAGTATGCATTTATTGATCAACTGGAAAAGCCGGTAGCTTTTTGGAATAATGCTCTATTAGTAGGGAATAACCGTAATCAATTACATAAACTTAATAATCCTGCCGATGAAGCAGTAATTAGTCTGCCTGATAGAAATAATAAAGGTTATTGGAGCATACAATATACAAAACGACTGGAGCAGGCAGCAGTTTTTTTACAAGACTGTGATAGTATTGCTTCCAAAATTGCAACTATGAAGTCACAAGCTATTCGTAATACCTACACGCTTGAGGTTTATGAGCAGGTTAATGAATTAGTGCGATTTACCCCTAAAGCATTATTGGCTTTAAAAGCATATGATATGTCCCAAAATGAAGAGCAGGAAGCAGAAGCTGCAGAAAGGATCAGGCAATTTCCGGAAGAATTTATGGCGTTACGAAAGCAATTTGAACTAGTATATGGTAAAACCCGCATACTTACAAAGGCCAAAGGTTATAATCTTTATATCCCTGATCAGGATCATCATTCTCATTTGGCAAACCAAACCGTATCATTTGATTGGCAATTTTTTCCTGAAATATTATTCCTGGAAAAAATAGAGAACGAATTTTAGACAAATAAATGCTTTAGCAGATTTATCTGATATTGAAAAAAGTATTGAATAGTATTAATAAAATATAAAAGGGGTAAAACAATGAAAATAATTAAGTATTTCTTAACGCTGGTTTTTATTTGTTTTATCCTAACCGGATATAGTCAGGATACCATGTTATGCCAGGGATACCATTGGACAGAGGATGAAGCAAATATCATGATGAAAAAGTTTGCTGCGGTACTTTGTCCTCACGGGCATAAGAATAATAAACGCTTTACTGATGATGTGCAAATACGGAGCGCTGTATTAGCCAGGATGGGAGCAGTGGTATTTGCTTATGATATGGTTGGGTTTGGAGAATCTCAACAGGTAACTCATGATATACCGATAGCTTTACTACTTCAGACATGGAATAGCAGAAGAGTCTTGGAGTATTTATTATCACGCCCTGATGTTGATTCAAACAGAGTAGGAATGACAGGTGGTTCTGGTGGCGGTACTCAGACATTTATTTTAACCGCTATTGATAATAGAATAAAAGTATCAGTGCCGGTTGTTCAGGTATCCGCACATTTCTTTGGAGGTTGTATCTGCGAAAGCGGAATGCCCATACATAAAAGTGACCATCACCAAACGAATAATGTTGAAATTGCAGCCCTTTGTGCTCCAAGACCTTTATTATTAATATCAGATGGTGCAGACTGGACAAGAAATACACCTCGTATTGAATATCCGTATATACAAAAAGTATACTCGCTTTACAATGCTGAGCATAAAGTGGAAAATGTTCATTTGCCTGCAGAAAAGCATGATTATGGCTACTCAAAAAGAACAGCAGCTTATAATTTCCTGGCTCATCATTTGCAATTAAGAATAAGCACAATACCTTATGATAATGGCTATAAGGAAGATTTTGTTACGATATTACTACAAGATGATCTGAAAATTTTTAACAGGGATAATCCTATCCCTGATAATGCTCTTAAGGGCAATGAAGCTGTTATAAAATATTTGAAATTAGATTGATAATTGGATATTCTGATGTTAATTCAGATTGCTGGTCGAGTTTCTTAAATATATGAAGTACTTTGATTAAATCTCTATATCAGGAGAAACATATTGAAGGTGGAGCTGGAAAAATCATAGAAATATAAAATATCAACGTTTTAAATGGGATTATAATACTTTTGTAATTTAATAAGTAATAAAAGGTCAGATAATATACAATGAAATTAATGAAGTAAATATTATGAAAATTAGTTACGTAAATGAAATGAGGAATTTAGATCAATTAGCCATTGAAAAATATGGTATTACCCAGGAAATTCTCATGGAAAATGCTGGTCAGGCTGCTTATTTCACTATTTTGAAAGAGTTTGGAGTTAAAAATAAAAATTTTGTGTTTTTCTGTGGTGTCGGCAATAACGGCGGTGACGGATTAGTGGTGGCAAGAAAAATTTATTCCAATGGTGGAATGGTGACCGTTTTTATTTTGGGTGATTGTTCTAAATTCCAGGGTGCTTCAAAGCAAAATTTCAATATCGTCAATAAATTGCAAATTAAAATGATTGATCTGCAAGATGTTTCATCAGCATTAGAAACAGTCAAAGAATCTGATGCCATTATCGATGCAATTTTCGGCACAGGTCTGGATCGTGAAGTCAAAGGGGAATATAAAGATGTTATTAATATGATCAACGCAAGCCATAAGACCGTATTCAGCATCGATATTCCTTCGGGCATCCATGGAGATACCGGACAGGTAATGGGTACAGCGGTAAAGGCAGATTATACTACCACCTTTGGTTTACCAAAGACAGGCAACCTGCTTTACCCCGGATTTGACCATGTAGGCAAACTATATGTTACACATATTTCCTTCCCACCTGTTATGCAAGATTCTGATCAGTTAAAAATAGCCACTAATGATATTGAATCCATTCTTACAAGAAGTAAAGATACCCACAAGGGTAACTATGGGAAAGTACTATTCATTGCCGGATCATCCAACTACCTCGGTGCACCCTATTTTGCTGCATTATCATTTCTAAAAGCAGGCGGTGGACTTTCTTATTTAGCTACACCCGCGAATTTGGTAGCTTCCATTGGAAATAAAGGAAGTGAAATTGTTTTTATACCATTAAAAAATACAAGCTCAGGCAGTATCAGTCTTGAAAATAAACAGGAGCTTTTACAATTTTCCGAAAATGCAGATATGGTTGTCATTGGACCAGGATTATCTTTAAATGAAGAAACACAAACTTTAGTGAGAGAGTTAAGTGCTGAAATTAGAAAGCCATTGCTTGTTGACGGAGATGGAATAACTGCTGTTGCCAATGATTGGGAATGCATTAAGAAACGGGAAGCTCCTACAATATTAACACCGCATTTGGGCGAAATGTCGAGAATTGCCAAACAGAAAATTGACAATATTTTAAAAAATAAAATTGGCGTTTTGCAAAGCACAGCTCAAGAACTTAATGCCACTATTGTCTTGAAAGGGGCACATTCATTGATAGGTTATCCGGATAAGAGAGTGTTTATCAACCTCAGTGGTAACCCGGGAATGGCGACTGCCGGCAGCGGCGATGTTTTAACCGGTACCATTGCTGCTATGTATGGGCTTGGGTTTTCGATTAATAATTCTGTACGCATGGGTGTTTTTCTTCATGGTTTTGCAGGTGATCTAGCAGCAAAGAACAAAGGAGAAGATGGTCTCATCTCCAGCGATATTATGGATCAGCTACCTGCATCCATGAAAGCTTATCGTGAAGAATTTAATTCAACCATAGAAGATCATTATCATAGTATTTATATTATTTAAAATAGTAAGTGGGAAATCAAAATAATCAAAGATTATGTTAAGGATAATTGTTTGGATAATAATGATTTTTGGCGGTAGTGTTCTCGGATATTATATTGATTCTTTGATGTTTGAGAATGTCTATAATAATGTTATTTCTCATGTTGTTAGTTTATTTTTTGGTGTTTTTCTGTTATTTATAGTAATGCGAATTAGTAAAAACACCGGCAGAACACTTGCTAAATACGGGCGAAAAGGTAAATTGAATAGAATGCAAACTAATATACTTACCAAACAAGGAGTATATAAATATATGAGACATCCAATGCATTTGGGTTTGTTGTTTTTGCCGTTTGCTGTTGCTTTTTTAATAGGGTCACCTTCATTCATTCTAATTATTGCACCTGTTGAAATAATTTTCATGCTGATAATGATTAAGTTTGTTGAGGAACCTGATACAATTAGAAAATTTGGCGATGAATATTTAGAGTATAAAAAACAAGTTCCGTGGTTTTGTTTTAAAATGAAATGTTTGAAAAAGTTATTAGAAAATGTCCCAAAGAATTATGCAAATACTTTCAAATAAAATTCAAACACGGAATTTAATTATAAGTCATAAATTTTTCAATTATGTTACAATTAAAAAATAACTTCATTTTCGCACCCATAAAAACTGGATACAGCGACAAATCAGGAATAATTACAGAAAAACTTATTAAATTTTATGAAAAAAGGAGTAAGTATATAGGAGCAATTACTCCCGAGCCTGTGTATATTGATAAAAGTTTAAGAGAAATACCTACTCAAATTGGGATTGATAATGATGACAAAATTGAAGGACTGAAAAAATTAACAAATAAAATTCATCAGTACAATACAAAAGTAATTGCACATTTGAACCATCCCGGAAGAATGGCTAATCCTAAACTCCCCGGAAATTTCTTTTGGTCATCAACCGATAAAGCCTGCAAAAACGGTGGTGCCATCCCTGAAAAGATGGATAGGGAAAAAATGGATATTGTAATACAATTATTTGTTGACAGCGCAAAAAGGGCAGTGGCTTCCGGGTTTGATATGATTGAACTTCAATTTGGGCATGGCTATTTAATGGCACAATTCATTTCCCCGGCAGTCAACGATAGAGACGATGAATATGGCGGCAGTTTTGAGAACAGGATCAAGTTTCCGGTTGAAGTAGCCAAAGCAGTCAGGGAAGCGGTTGATATTCCTATCATTGCAAGGATCAGTGGGGATGAAATGATTCCCGATGGCTTTCATATTGAGGATATGGCTAAATTTTCTCAGTTGCTGAAAACTAATGGTATTAATGCAATTCATGTGTCTGCAGGCTCTGTTTGCTCAACTCCCCCCTGGTTTTTTCAGCATATGTTTGTTCCAAAAGGTAAAACATGGGAACTTGCCAGGCAAATTAAAGATGAGGTAAATATTCCGACAATATTTGTAGGGCAGATTAATAGAAGAGAAGATATAGAAAATATTACGAAAAATTATAATGCTGATTACATAGCCATAGGCAGGGCATTAATTGCCGATCCTGATTTTGTCGGAAAATGTATAAAAAAAGTAGAAGGAAATATTCGCCCCTGCCTTGCCTGTGCAGAAGGTTGCCTGGGTGGTATAAAATCAGGGCAAGGTCTTCAATGTCTTGTGAATCCTGAAATTGGAAAAGAAACTAACGTTTTTACTTTGGCTGATAATTCAAAACATTATGCTGTTGTTGGAGGTGGACTGGCAGGAATGGAAGCTGTTTTAACATTGAAGAGAAGAGGCCATCATGTTGATCTTTACGAAAAAAATGAATTAGGCGGACAATTTAACCTGGCCCCGCTTACTCCAAATAAAAAATCTATGGCTGCTTTAGTTCCATACTTTGTAAAAGAATTAAAAAATAATAATATAAATGTTATTTATAAAGAAGCCGTGAAATCAGATTTAATTAATAACTATGATGGAGTAATTATTGCATCCGGCTCTAAACCTGCAAATATTAAAATACCCGGGTTAGATAAACCCTTTTGGGCAGAGATCTTGCATAAAGAAAATTTACCAAAAAATAAAAAAGTATTGATAATTGGAGGAGGTCTTATCGGCGTTGATATAGCAACAGCGTTAATTCCCCTGAACAACCAGGTAATTATTGTTAAAAGAACAACTGATTTTGGAGAAGATATGGAAATGATTGCTAAAATTCTTTCTTTAAAAATGATGAAAGAAAAAGGGACTATTTTCAGTGATCATACTTATATTAAAAAAGTAGAAGGTAGTACAATTTATGCCGATAAAAATGGAAAAAGTATTCAATTCAATGATGTTGACCTAATCGTGGTTTCAACAGGCATGAGGAGTTTTAATCCATTAAAGGATGAATTAAGAAATGATATCCCGGTTTACATTGTAGGTGATGCAAATAAAGTGGGAAATGCCCAGAATGCCATTCACGATGCTTATGAACAAGCAATAAATTTATAAAATGAAAGCATGGATTCTTGAGAATCAAGCACCAGTTGAAAAAAAACCGCTCATGTTGAAAGAGCTTCCTGATCCACATCCGAAACCACATGAAATGAGTATTTTAAAAACAAACAAAATAAATAATACTGTAAAATAAATAAATAATTGGAGGAATTTAAAATGAAAAATTTTATAAACTTATACGATGATTTAAACTGGCAGGATGCAAACAATTATGCAGATGGTACAAAACAAAAAGTTTTACGTGATGAAAATAGTGCAAAAACGATATTACTTAAACTACCAAAAGGATTTTATATGGCTCCACATTCTCATGTTACGACGGAACAACATTTTGTACTTAAAGGTGAATACATAAGTGAGGGAAAAATTTACAGTACAGGGTCATATCAGATATTCAAAGCAAGTGAAGAACATGGCCCATTCAAATCAGAGGATGGTGCTTTAATCCTTGTTATCTGGGATCCTTTTAAACCTGTAGAATAAATGTTGCACCTTAATTTATAAAGAACAAACAGTTTATTGATCACCTGAGTACCAATATTACCTTCAAAAAGTACTTGCAAGTTAAAGAACTGAACGAAAAAGATTTACTTGTACACTTTTTATTAGAAAATTACTGGAAATTATTCAAAATGGTAAAAAAAATAAAATATGAATTACAGTTATGTTATATTATTATTAATAATTGGGTGCAATAACATAAATACTAATGGACAAAACATAACGAAAGACATCAATTATAAACCAATTGGTGTTTTTCATACTAACTATACAACAAAAACAGGTGCTCCTCGCCAGGGAATTTTAATGCCTGAAGGAAAAGGAATTATTGAAATTTACCCGGAATATCATAAAGCACTTACAACCCTTGATTTATTTGAATATATAATAGTGCTCTACCACTTTGATAAAGTTAATAGCTGGGAATCGATTATTAATCCACCATCATCAAGTCACGAACATAATTTCGGAGTATTTTCAACACGAAGTCCTAAAAGACCTAATCCAATTGGCTTTTCAATTTTAAAATTGGAGAAAATTAAAAATGGAATACTATATGTAACAGGTGTTGATGCTTTTGACGAAACTCCGGTACTTGACATAAAACCTTATCTCCCTTCAGTAGATTGTGTAAAAAGTATACAAAATGAATTAATCGAAAAAATACTAGGGCATCATGATGAGATTTTTATTTATGATTCCACATTTTATAAATAATATGATTATCATAATCTATAACTTTAAATAACCGACTTTGTAACTGATTGATAAAGTACCATATTTGCATTCTGTTTAAAATATTTATTTCCAATGGCATCGGTTATTACAGAAAAAGAAATTAAGAACAGATACAGGGGACTTCTCAGGTCTTTCCATATAACTCCTGCCAGGAAAGAGTTGAAACAGGTTAGAAAGGCATACCAGCTTGTTACTGAGGAATGTAATGGCAAGCTAACTTTTGCCGGAGAACCTGTAATAGACCATGTTACATCGGTAGTGAAAATAGTAGCAGGGGAGATGGGACTTGGTTATATGTCAGTAATCGGGACTTTACTTAAAGATGTTATAAACATATCGAAGATCACTGAAAACGATTTGAAAAAAACTTTTGGTTTTCAAATTTCCGAAATTATAAAAGGGTTGGGGAAGATATCTGATCTGGATACTGAAAAAACTTCATACCAACCCGACCATTTCAGGAAACTGGTTGTTAATCTTGCAGATGATATCAGGGTAATACTAATTAAACTGGCTGAAAGACTGGAAGTGATGCGAAAACTTGATGCCATGGACAATGAATCCCGGCTCCGCGTATCTTCTGAGACATATTATTTATATGCTCCATTGGCTCACAGGTTGGGTTTGCATAATATCAAATCCGAGATGGAAGATACGGCACTTAAATATCTTGAGCCGGATATTTATAATTCCATTGCTGAAAAGGTCAGGGAAACTACTTCAAAAAGAAACAGATTTACCCGTGAGTTTATCAGACCATTAAAAGAGAAACTATCTGAACAAAGTTTTAATTATGAAGTTAAGAGCCGGTTAAAAAGTATACATTCCATCTGGCAAAAGATGAAAAAGCAGGGAGTGAATTTTGAAGAAGTGTATGACATTTTTGCCATTCGTATAATATTGGAAACCAGGGAAAAAAAGGAAAAGAAAGACTGCTGGCAGGCATATTCTATAGTCACGGATATTTACCAGCCAAACCCGCAAAGATTAAGGGATTGGATATCCATACCCAAATCAAATGGTTATGAATCCTTACACACAACTGTAGTAGGTGCAAAAGGCAGATGGGTTGAAGTTCAGATACGTACCTCACGTATGAATGAAATTGCTGAGAAAGGTTATGCAGCCCACTGGCAATATAAAGGCGGCAAAGGAAATGGCAGACTGGATTCATGGTTAACAAGGATGCGTGAGATTCTTGATTCCCAGGAATCAACATCTCTTGATTTTTATGAGCAGATCAAATCCGGTTTATATTCAGATGAAATATATATTTTCACCCCTGACGGGGATCTGAAACAACTACCTGCCGGTGCAACAGTTCTTGATTTTGCTTTTGAGATACATTCTGAGGTAGGAGCTGCCTGTGTTGCAGGTAACGTGAACGGGAAAAATGTTCCTATCCGTCATGTTTTGAAAAATGGAGACAGGGTTTCTGTCATTACCTCAAAGAATCAGAAGCCTAAAACAGACTGGTTAAACTTTGTGATAACCTCAAAGGCAAAAACAAAGATTAAACAAACTCTGAATGAAGAAAAACTAAAAGCTGCTGAATCAGGAAAAGAAATATTGATCCGCCGCCTAAAGAATTGGAAGATTCGCTATTCCGACCAGATTGTACAAAAGCTTCTTTCTAATTATAAAATAAAGCTTGCGCAGGATCTTTATTGGATGATTCAGACTGAAAAGATTGATATTAGTGAGATTAAAGAAATTCTTTCTAAACCGGAAAAGGAACTATTGTCCTCAAAGGAAATTGTAAAAAATGAACCACGAAAAGAATTGCCGGTAGTCGAATCTTTTGATGATTTCCTTATTATTGAAGACAAGGTAAAGGGCCTGGATTATAAACTTGCTAAATGCTGTATGCCTGTATTTGGGGATAAAGTATTTGGATTTGTTACTATAAGCGAAGGAATAAAAATTCACCGGATAAACTGTCCAAACGCACCATATTTATATAAAAATTTTGGATACAGGATTGTTAAGGTTAGATGGACAAAACCAGCAGGGTCTGAGTCATTTCTGGCTAATATACGAATATCCGGAGTGGATGAAATAGGAATAATAAATAAAATAACAGATGTTATCTCAAATTATGTGCGGGTAAATATGAGATCAATATCCGTTGAATCAAAAGAAGGTTTGTTCGAAAGTAATCTGAAAGTGCTTGTATCCGGTAATAAAGTATTGGAAGGGCTTGTTCGGAAACTGGAAAAGATTAAAGGCGTTACTAAGGTAAGTAGGTGAATATTGGTTTGAGGTTTGAGGTTTGAGGTTTGAGGTTTGAAGAATGTTTGAGGTTAAAAAACCTGAAACCTGTATAACTTTTAACGTATAACATTTAACATATAACCTGTTTTTATTACCTTTATCATTCAATTATTCATCATTTTCGAAAAATTACTATGAAGAACAGAATTCTGATTATAATACTATTTTTCCTGTCCTATATCACGGCAAATGCACAATGGGTTTATCATTTCCCCAATGCTTTTCTCATGCCGGCTCCTGGTCCTGAAAAATATTTTCTTGACAACCAAAATAGACGCCCTGGTTGTGAAGACCTGCAACTTATAAATGTTGATGTACAACTTGGCACTTCATTTACATCTTCATTTACCGGAAGCCCGCTGATGTCATCTTATATAGCCCCAACATTAAACTTCAATATTTCTCCTCGATTCAATCTCAGTGTGGGAGGGATAATAATGAATAATCATACTTCAATGTTCAATCAATTTGTTCCCAAAGGAGGTATGGAACAGAGCATATTACCTGGCAGACTTAACTCCAATTTTGTTTTGTTTGCTTCAGGCGATTACCTCGTCAGCAATAATCTACTGGTTTACGGGAGTGTCTATACAAGTAAATTTTCAGTAAATAATTATTCCCCTTTCCGGCTCAACTCATCTATATTCGGTAAGAATCATTATAACCAGTTTTCACTTGGTGCAAGGTATAAACTCTCTAATGCATTTACAATTGGCGCGCGTGTGGAATATAGTGATGGACTTAATCCTTACTACAACAGGTTCAATAACTACGGACGATCTTACTTTAGAAACAAGAATTTCTATTCACCTGTTTTTTGGTAATCCTGTAACCTCTCATATTAGCTTCAATATCTGGGATCGGCAAGCGTAGGCAATTTTGCCATCTTAATTACTTCTACACTGGGAAAACCAAACTCTTCAATAACCCTTCCAAGTATCAGGTATGTGCCACTCCCTCGGAATGGGTATCGTTTAAGAGTCTGTGGGAAGTGTACAGTATCAAAGAATTCCCCTGTGTCATCAATAAAAGCCGCGAAATGCATCCATTCCTTCTTAACTGTTTTAATATATTTTATTGTTACAAGATGCCCAACCATTCTTACTCTTCTGCCTTTCTTTTCACTCATATTTTTTGCTTTAATCTCACCCCTGAATGAGGTTTTTAACAAATTGAAGTAGGATATGGTAACAGGGAAACCAAGCAGTTCAATTTCATCATAAGCATCTTCCAGGTTGGTTTGCTCAAGTTCAGGGAGTTTGAATTTTTTTGCAGGCAAGCTGAACAGGGCAGGGGAGTTTTCTCTTTTTTCCCCTTTTCCGTAAAGCATATGTGCCTGCCATAAAAGCTCCTTCTTTGATTTTCCGGTAAATCTGAAGGCGTTAATCCTTATGAATAATGTAAGTTGCTCTATTCCCGGGTGGATACGCTGAACAAAATCTTCAAGTCCTTTGTATTCCCCCCGCATTTCGCGTTCGTAAGGTATTTTTTTTGAAATTTTTCGTTCAAGGTTATCAATATGAACAAACCCCAGATAGATCGTTTTTTCACTAATAGTAGTTTTATAAAGACTGTTATTAATGCATGGTAGTTCAATAATGGCTCCCCATCGGCGGGCCTCATTTACATAAACCCAGGTACGGTAAAAACCGCCAAAGTTATTTATTACGGCAACCATAAATTCAAGAGGAAAATGTGTTTTAAGGTATAAGCTCTGAAAACTTTCAACAGCATAAGAAGCAGAATGAGCTTTGGAAAAGGAATATCCTGCAAAAGATTCAATCTGACGCCATACCTCTTTGGTGAGATTATCAGGATAACCCCGCGCTTTACAATTACTAAAAAATTTATCAATAATCTTCCTTAACTCTGCTTTCGAGCGGAACTTTCCACTCATAGCACGGCGCAGAACATCAGCATCAGCAAGATTAAGTCCTGCGAAATGATGACAAACCTTTAGTACATCTTCCTGGTAAACCATTACCCCGAAAGTTTCAGAAAGCTGCTCCTTCATGACAGGGTGGATATAATCAAAACTGTTTGGATTATAAAACCTGCGTATATATTCACGCATCATCCCCGATCGTGCTACACCGGGGCGTATAACCGAACTTGCAGCTACAAGATTAAGGTAATTGTCGCACTTTAGTTTTACCAGTAATCCCCGCATAGCAGGGCTCTCAATATAGAAACATCCGTTGGTTTCACCTTTTCTTAACAGCTTTTTTACTTCAACATCCTCTTTGAAGTCCTGTATGGCATATGCATCAACCTTTACACCTTTATTAAGTCCAATGATCTCTACACTCTCTTTGATATGTCCAATTCCGCGCTGGCTCAGGATATCCAGTTTTTCAAAACCGATATCTTCCGCAACATACATATCCCACTGGGTTGTAGGGTATCCTTTAGGTGGCAGGTCAAGGGCTGTATAACAGGTAATAGGTTCTTCTGAGATAAGAATTCCCCCGGCATGAATACTTCGCAAATTTGGAAAATCTACAATCTTTATTCCCATAGCAAAAATTTTCCCGGTGATATCATTCCGGTTCAATTCATCCGACGGGTTACTGATCAGTGCATCAATCTCAGCTTTTGGAAGACCATAAACTTTTCCCAGTTCGCGGAGAATCGATTTACCACGAAATGTTGATATAGTACCCAGCAACGCGGTATGTTCCCTGCCATACCGTTTAAAAATATAATCAAGCACTTCGTCACGCTCTTTCCATGAGTAATCGATATCAAAGTCGGGCGGACTGGTACGTTTAGGATTAAGAAACCGCTCGAAATACAGGTCCAGTTCAATAGGATCTACATTGGTAATTTTTAGACAATAGGCGACAATTGAATTAGCGCCACTACCACGCCCGACATGATAAAACCCCCGGTTCATCGAATAACGTATTATATCCCATGTGATAAGGAAGTATGAAGAAAAGCCCAGTTCATTAATAATATTAAGTTCATGCTTTATGCGCGTTGTAGCTTCGCTGTTTTTTTTTCCGTACCGGTAGTCCAGTCCATCCATTGCCAGCTTCTCCAGCAACAAGCGGTCATCCTCCGCATTTCCGGTAAAGGTTTTTTTATTCTTATATGATTTGTAGTTAAAATCAAATGAGCATGCAGATATTAATTTTTCCGTATTACGAATAATATCAGGATAATCGGTAAAAGATTTTAATAGCCGGTCTATTTGTAAGAGCTTATCTTCAGGATGTGCGCACTGGTACGGCTCAAGCTTGCTGAGCAGTGTATTATGGTCAATTGCCCGGAGATGACAATGTACTTCATAACCTTCTTTATCTGTAAAAGTCGCGTTTTGCAAAATGACTATCTTCGACCGGGGAAGCTTAGAAGACACTAACTTTCGCACAGCATAAGGAGGGATGCCTATATATTCGTTATCTCTTAAATTGCCAGGTAACCGGGAACCAAACGGATAAATAACCCGGACATTTTTAAAAGCCGGGGCAAACCGGGGAAGGAGAGTGCCTGTTAGATTATGCCGGCTCAAAAAGCTGTTGAGTTCTCTGAAACCTTCATTGTTTTTAGCCAGACCAATATATAGCTGTTGGTCTCCGTCACGGAAATCAATACCGGGAACAGGTTTGATTTTTTCCTTCCGGCATAATTTCACAAAATCAGGTATTCCTGTTGAATTATTAATATCAGTCAGGGCAATTGTCTTTATACCCCTTTTGGAAGATTCTTTTACAAGATCCTCTGGTGAAAGGGTTCCGTAACGCAGACTATAATATGAATGAGCATTAAGATACATTTGCCTGTGCTTTTACTTTTAGATAAGCTTCAGTTTCAGCCGGGGTTTTTACTCCTACAGCTCTTCTTATTGCATATTTACCAAACCTGTTACGCAGTTTATCCATAGTCAGGTAAAGTCTTGCCATCTCCTGTGTATCTTCAAACATGTTAAGTTGTTGTACGCCATTTACCAGGTGGCTAAAACACACACCAATCAAGCGTACCAGCATTCTGCGATAATATAATCTGCCGAATAACTCCCTGGCAGTTTCTATCAGTACATGATCGAATGAAGTGTATGATATTCTTTTTTGCAAAGTATGTGTGTCGAAATTTGAGTACCTGATCTTCACTGTCACGCATGATGTGAGTTTTTGCTTTTTCCTCAGTTCATATGTGATTTTTTCTACCATAGCTACCAGTATCTGATTCAGTTTGATAATATCGGTGCTGTCTTTTTCAAAGGTACGCTCTGTACTTATCGATTTTCGTTCTGAGTAACGGATTACAGGTGTTGTATCAATACCATTGGCTTTTTTCCAGATGACAATCCCGTTTTTTCCAAGCAGACGTTCCATCATATCTACAGGTATGCCGCTCAATGTTTCAATAGTAGATACTCCCATGGATCGCAACAGATGAAATGTTTTATTTCCTATCATGGGTATCTTCCTGATAGACAATGGGAAGATAAATGATTTTACCTTTTTGCCGGGTATCTCAAGTTCCCCGTTAGGCTTAGCTTCTCCTGCAGCGATCTTAGAAATAGTCTTGTTTACTGACAATCCGAATGAAACAGGAAGCCCGGTGTTATTAATAATATCATTACGCAGTTCTTTTGTCCATGCCAGGCATCCAAAAAAGCGATCCATTCCTGTAATATCAATATAATGCTCATCAATTGAAGCTTTTTCGTATACCGGCGCCTTTTCTGCAATAATATCTGTAACCAGGTGTGAATACTTACTGTAAAGTTCCATATCGCCACGAATCACCAGTGCATCAGGACACAGGTTACGTACCATCTTCATGGGCATAGCTGAATGTACCCCGAATTCTCTTGCTTCATAGCTACAACCGGCAACCACACCACGATCTGAAGTACCTCCTATAACCACAGGCTTTCCCTGCAATTTACTGTTCTTTAATCTCTCTACCGATACAAAAAAAGCATCAAGATCAAAATGCGCAATAATTCTATTTCCTGTTTCCATATAAAAAATATTCACAAAAACTTGTATTTGTCAATACTTTAATCTATTTTTGATTAGAATATAATCATTTTTTTGATTATAATATAATCTTTTTTTATTATATTGCAAAAAAAATATTATTCACCATGCATTTTAATACAAATATTAAATTTTTAAGAAAACGGCGTGGACGTACCCAGGATGACGTTGCTCATGCTTTGAATATAAAACGTTCAACTCTTAGTGGTTATGAAAATGGGGTTGCGTATCCAAATATTGCTACCCTGCTGGTTTTTTCCAAATTTTTTAATATTTCAATTGATACACTTATCAGGATAAACCTCAACGAGTTGCCTGAAAGCCAGTTAAGGCAATTAGAGGGTGGGTATGATGTATATATCAAAGGAAGCAAGTTGCGGGTACTGGCTACAACAGTAGATTCTGAAAACGATGAGAATATTGAGCTTGTGCCTGAAAAAGCCAAAGCAGGATACCGTACAGGTTATGCTGATCCTGAATTCATCTCAGAGCTGCCTACATTTAAGTTGCCTTTTCTCTCGCGGGAACGTAAGTACAGAACATTTCATTTAAAAGGAGATTCAATGTTACCTATCCCTGATGGCTCATGGGTTACCGGGGAGTATGTGCAGGACTGGAAGGATATTGTCAGTGGGCATGCATATATAGTTTTTACGATGGATGACGGGATCGTATTTAAAGTCATTGAGGATTTAGTAAAAGAAAGGCAGGTTCTGAGATTATACTCACTAAACCCCCTTTACGAACCCTATGATGTTCATATTAACGATGTAAAAGAAATATGGAAATTTGTTAATTATATAAGCAATGAAGTCCCTGATCCAATGATCCCTGAAAGCCATCTTATGTCAACTGTTGCAGGATTAAAGAAGGACTTGGAAAAACTTAAAGGGCGAGTAAATCTTTAACATAGTCAGCAATAGCAAGACATGCAGTAAGTCCGGGAGATTCAATGCCAAGCAGATTTACAAATCCCGGCAGGTTTCTGTTGGTCTCCTCGTTTATAATAAAATCTCTGACAGGGTCCCCGGGTTTTTGGAGTTTCGTACGGATCCCGGCTTGATCTGGTGTAAGATCATCTAACTCAATGAAAGGAAGAATATTTCTGACTGATTCATAAAAATGCACTGAATGCGAAGGGTCAACTTTTAAGTCCGGATTATTATCAGAGAGCCAAATTGCATTAGGTCCGAGTTTTAATCCGCCACCAAGATCAACTGTGGTATGAATTCCCAGGCCAACTGTATTTGGCTCAGGAACAGGATATATCAAACTGTTTACATATTTATTCTTACCATTTCCCACTCCGAAATACTCACCCTTCCAGTAATATACCCTGTAATCCGGATCATTAACACCAAGGTATCCGGCAATTTTACCAGCATCAAGTCCGGCAGCATTAATGATCATTTTAGTGGAAAAATCAAATTTTTGTTTATCAGCATCAATAAGATTAATGCGGTAACCATCTTTAATTTTTTTTATACCAACAACCTCAGCTCCGTAAACCATTTGCGAACCACCAATAACCGAATCTGCTTCAAGCTGTTTCATCAAATTATGAGAATCAATGATTCCTGATGTGGGAAAGTATAATGCCGTTGTTGCTTTTACATATGGTTCAATCTCTGCAATTTCATCCTTTTCAATTATTCTTCCATCTGTAACTCCATTTCTCTGCGACCTTTTTAGAATTTCGAGTAATTTTTGTGTATCTCCTGTTTTTGAAGCTACAATCAGTTTTCCACATTTCCGGTATGAGATATCATTTTTGTTACAATAGTCATATATCTTCTTCTTTCCTTCCGTGCACAGTTTCCCTTTAAGGGATCTAATAGGATAGTATATCCCGGAATGTATTACTTCACTGTTCCTGCTACTGGTTTCCTGTCCGAATGAAAGATTCCGATCAATAACAAACACAGGCCCTTTACAACCTGATAAAGCTGCAGACACAGACAATCCAATTACACCCGCACCAATAATTGTAACCTCGGCATCCATTTTCTAACGATTTGAGTTAATAGCAAAAAACCCCTTAAAAGCAGGGGCTTTATGTGTGATCCAGCTGGGTCTCGAACCCAGGACCCCATCCTTAAAAGGGATGTGCTCTACCAACTGAGCTACTGAATCGTTAGATTGTCCGCAAAAGTAATATCATTATCTTTATTTGCAAAAGGTTTATACAGTTTTTTTCCTAACTTATTTTCCTGAATATTTTTAACTTTGTATTGTTAGTTAATTATAAAAAAAATGAGAGATTTTTTCTTAAATAAAGTTGTTATTGTCACTGGATCTTCTTCGGGAATCGGTTTGGCTACTGCACGTCTCCTGGCTGAAAAAGGAGCAAAAATAGTCCTTGCTGCCAGGAATAAAAATAAACTCGATAACATTGTAAATGAGCTCGAAAAAAAAGGAGCAGATGTTTTTGCTGTAAAAACTGATGTGAGCTTAGAACAGGATTGCCGGAACCTGATTGAAGAAACCGTTAGCCATTTTAAAACAATTGATATTCTTATTAATAATGCCGGTATTTCTATGAGAGCTTTGTTCAAGGATGTTGATCTTAAAGTGATCCGCACATTAATGGAGGTAAATTTTTTCGGAACTGTTTATTGCACTAAGTATGCACTTCCTTACCTAATGGAGAATAAAGGGTTTGTTGTCGGAGTGTCCTCAGTTGCAGGGTTTCATGGCATGCCGGGACGAATAGGTTATTCAGCATCAAAACATGCAATGCATGGATTTATGAGTTCCCTTCGAATTGAAAATCTCAAAACAGACCTGCATGTTTTGCTGGTAATCCCGGGATTCACAGCATCGAATGTCAGAAGGTCTGCTCTTGTTGCCGACGGGTCACTTCAGGGAGAGTCTCCGCGGAAGGAAGGCAAAATGATGCTGCCTGACGAAGTAGCCAAAGCTATTTTAAAAGGGATACAAAAAAAGAAAAAAAGGGTACTTCTTACTTTTATTGGAAAGGGTTCTGCTATTATGAAAAAATGTTTTCCATCGTACCTTGACAAACTTTTTTATAAACACCTGGCAAAAGAACCTAACTCTCCTTTTGAATAACATGTTTTTAAAGTCAAAAACTTATTTGTCATTAACCGCTAATTAGTATCTGTCCACATAGCACAATGAAATTAAAAATTAGAAATTAAAAATTAAAAATTGTAAATTTTATGTATTCAGCAGAAACACAGGTGAGGGTAAGATATGGTGAAACAGACCAAATGGGGGTTGTTTATTACGGCAATTATCCGCTTTATTTTGAAGTGGGTCGTACTAACCTGATGCGTGAATTTAACCTTACATACCTGTCAATTGAAAAAAGCGGAATAATACTTCCTGTTACTGAATTGCAAATAAAATATCATCATCCGGCCGTTTACGATGATCTCCTGACAATAAAAACTACTATTCCGGTAATGCCTTCAGTAAGAATACTTTTCAATTATGAAATTCTTAATGAAACCGGAAAACTTGTAGTTACCGGGAATACAACATTGATTTTCATGAACAATAATACCCGTAAACCTACCCGGCCACCGATTGTATTTCTCGAAAAAATGAAACCTTTCTTTAATCTGTAACTTTTTTCGGACAACCGACAGCTCCTGCTTATTATTTCAAATTGTATGTTAATTGGTTAATTTGCTTGCCCCGTGAAATGCAACGAAGGAGCATATTTCACCGGGGTTAATTGGCTGAAGTTTTCATTCTACCGGCTTTTTTGCAGACTGCCAACTGATTTTTTACTATGTATGTAATGAATTTCCCTCCGGTTCGTCTATTTAATAGAGATAATAATAAAATTATTACTAATTTAAATTACTGAATTATGAAAAAGTTAAAATTAATTGTTTTAATTTCAGTTTTTCCGCTATTGGTTTTTTCACAGCATTCAAGCGTAAATAAACTATTTGAAAAATATGCGGAAAAAGATGGTTTTACGACAGTGTATATCTCAAAGAACCTTTTTAAAATGGTTGGAGAGATGGACCTGGATGATCCGGAAGTTGACGGACTGGTTGACAAGCTTGAAACTATCAAAATCCTTGCTTCAGATTCTGAATTCATCAATGAGGATGGTCTAAATTTCTATAAAGAAATTATGGATGAATTACCAATTGAGGAATATGACGAGTTACTTGTTGTTAAGGAAAAGGACCAGGATGTTAAATTTCTCTCAAAGGAAAAGAATGGGATAATCACTGAACTTCTTCTTGTTGTAGGAGGGAAAGATAATAATGCTCTTATATGCATTACAGGAAATATCGATTTGAAACATATTTCCAAACTTGCTTCTTCAATGGAGGGCACAGGAATGGAATACTTAGAAAAGCTGGAAGAAGAAGAGAAGTAGATTTTTTTTAGTAAATTTCGATTTTCCTGAATTATGAATAGCGAAGAATTTAATAATACGATTTTGCCACTCAGTAACAAACTTTTCGCTTTTGCATTCAGAATATTGAAACGGAGGGAGGAAGCAGAGGATGCAATTCAGGAAGTGTTTCTAAAACTTTGGAAATTAAGAAATAAGCTAGGAAGGTACAGGAGTCTGGAAGCTTTTGCAATGACCGTTACAAGAAACTATTGCCTGGATAAGATCAGGACAACACATACTGTTTTAGTTGAAGATAATTATTATCATAACGACCCGGTAATGGTTGACGATACAGCAGACAGGAAGCTTGATTTGAAAGATGCTGTATCACATGTAAAAGATATTATTAATAATCTGCCTGAGCAACAGAGGATGGTAATACATCTAAGGGATATTGAGGGACATAGTTATCATGAGATAAGTGAAATAATGAAAGAGAATGTTAATACACTCAGGGTATCTGTGTCACGGGCAAGGACAAAAGTTAGAGAAGAACTTAATAAACTTTACCAGAATGGATATAAAGAGAATAGAACTTCTGTTGCAAAAATTCTATAGTGGAGTTTCTGCAATTGAAGAAGAAAAGGAGTTAAAGGATTTCTTTACTACAAATGATGTTCCCCGTCATTTGTGGGCTGAGCAGGAGATGTTTACTTATTATCATGTTGGAGGTAAGGGTGAAATAGGTGACAAGGAACTTGAAAATAAAATTATAAAAACTATTAAAGGAGCAGAACAGGAAGAAGCAAAACGATTTACAAACCGCAGGAAGATACTTTATATGGTAAGCAGTGCTGCTGCAGTTGTAGCATTACTTACAGTTGCATATTTTGCTTTTATTTTTGATACCGCAATGCAGGACACTTATGATAATCCGGAAATTGCCTATGTGCAAACAAAAGAAACACTTCTTTTTGTATCTGCTAAACTTAACAAGGGAACAAAAGACCTCTATGTTATTGGGAAATTGGATGAAGCAACAAAGCCATTAAGTAATATTTCTAAAATTGAATACAGCACAAAAAGCATTTATACAATCTCACTTTTCGGAACAGGGATGAAAAATTTGAATAATTTATCAAGAATTATTAATCCAATCGAAAAAAACAATTAATAGTCAATAGCAGTCGACAATCGGTAAAAAAGAAAGTAACAATCAAACAATAATAACAAAATAGTAACTGGTTTTAGAAACTTAATATACTTGAAAATAAGGTGATAAAATATCGGCTAATAAATTATAAAAAAAATAAAATAATGAAAACAAACAAAATTATTATCAATGCGTTTATTCTGATTATGATATCATTAAGCGCATTTGCACAGAAAGATCCGGTGGATAAGCTTTTTGAAAAGTATGGTGGTAAAGACGGATTTACAACTGTACTAATATCCAGTAAAATGTTTAGTATGTTTTCTGATATGGAAGCTGGCGATGATGAATTTAATAATATGATCAGTAATATCAAAAGCATTAAAATTCTGACAACTGAAGATGAATCCTTACTTAATCCTGGTATTAATTTTCATAAAGAAATAATGGATGAACTTTCTTTAGATGAATATGAAGAACTAATGGTTGTAAAAGATAAAGATCAGGATGTAAAATTTCTCGTTAAAGAAAAGGAAGGTGTTATTGTTGAATTATTGCTGGTTATCGGTGGAGAAGGGAATAATGCACTGATTTCAATTAGAGGGATTATTGACTTGAAAAGTATTTCCAAACTCTCAAAATCCATGAATATAGAAGGGCTTGATGAACTGGAAAAAATTGATAAAAATGAATAAAAATGGTTTATAGAATTAACAGCATAAAAAAAGAGTTTGGACTTATCTTTCTGGTAATAACAGCAGTTCTGCTAATTTTAAATTCATCATGTCAGAATAATCGGGGGAAAGCTGCCAGAGATATTTTTGAGAAATATGAAGGAGATGCAGGAATTTATATTTTTCGTATTCCACCGGGACTTGTTAATCTTCTGCTTGATAAATCAGATGAGACTGATTTAGTGGAATTACTGGCTGAAATGGAAATGATTAAAGTTATTATTTGTGATAAAAGTTCAGGATCTGAAAAACGGGATATAATTCTTGAAGATTTTAATCAAAAACTCTCTGAAGAAAATTTTGAAGATTTGTTAATGATTAATAATAGTGATCATTCGGTACAGTTCAAGATACATGAAGGTAAAACTGAAAATATTGATGAAATTATGATGCTTATGAAGGAAGAAGATTCGTTCCTGGGATTAAGCATTGTCGGGAATCTAACATATGATCAAATCTCAATGTTGACCAACAAGGTGAAAATTGATGATTTCAGGAATATTGTTGATTAATAATCTTTTAGTCTGTATTATTAATAATGGATATTCGCAAAAAGAAACACAGAATGCTTAAATTCTCCTATATCTGATTTTTAAGGTTAGTCTGTATTTTGCCGACTGTGGACTGCAGACTGTCGACTGAATTGAGTTATTCACCGATAATCTCAAAATTAATTTCAACAGTTACATCCTTATGAAGATGAATAGTTGCAGAATATTTTCCAATTTCTTTAATAGCTTCTTCCTTTAGTGATATATTTTTTCGATCAATCTCAAATCCTTTAGCAGTAAGAGCTTCGGCTATTTGAATAGTATTAACCGATCCAAATATTTTGCCTTTTGTACTTGTTTTAGCACCAATAGAAAGTGTAATGCTTTTCATCTCGGCAGCTAAAGCTTCTGCTTCATTCTTAATTTTTTCTTCCTTATGTGCCCTCTGGCTTTGATTTTCATTATGCACCTTAAGTGCTGATTTAGTAGCCATTATTGCATAACCTTTCGGAATTAGAAAATTCCTTGCATAGCCATCTTTGACAGTAACAATATCATCCTTATGACCCAAATTTGGCTGATCTACCAATAATATGATTTTCATTTATATCCCTCCTCTATTTTAGCATGTCTGTAACATATGGCAATAGTGCCAGGTGGCGAGCTCTTTTAACAGCTTGTGCTACTTTTCTTTGATACTTAAGCGAAGTTCCGGTTATTCTCCTGGGCAGAATTTTTCCTTGTTCGTTAAGGAATTTTTTTAGAAATTCCGGATCTTTATAATCAATATATTTGATCTTGTTTTTAAGGAACCGACAGTATTTATCTTTTTTGACCTCAACTGTAGGGGGGGTTAGATATCTTATTTCTGATTCATTAGCCATTTTTTAATTCCTCCTCATTTTTTTCGATTTCTTTTTGTTTCCTTTTTTTCTCACTGTATGCAATTGAATACTTGTCCATCCTAAAGGTCAGGAACCGGATGATCTTTTCATCACGACGGTATTCAGTTTCCAATTTATTAATTAGCTCACCTTCCGAACGAAATTCTAAAAGGTAATAAAACCCGGTGGACTTCTTCTGAATAGGATATGCAAGCTTTCTAAGCCCCCAATTTTCTTCATGAACGATCTCACCACCACCTCCGGTGATGATCCGCTTGATTTTTTTAACCGCTTCCTTCATCTGGGTCTCAGACAAAACGGGAGTTGCAATGAAAACGGTTTCGTACTGGTTTAACATAAAATTATTTATTTGGTTATAAAAACTATTTTAAGGCTCGCAAAAATAATATATTTTTTATTGAAAGCAAAACAATATTTCAGAATAACTTTTTGAATTTGTGGACTAACTCTCTGCTTATCCTACTCCAAAAAGTCGCATTTACTAATTGAACTTAATAACTATTCAATGCCTTAAGTATAAAATACTAAAATGAATAAACAATGAGATTTGTAAAGAGGAGAAATTTTAACTGGATTTTATTGGTTGAAAAATAATTACAAATTCACCTTAAGTTTATTTAAACTCTTTTATCTTTGTAAATGCAGTGGGGCATTTCATAGCATCTGGTCCAGACAGCTAATTATTAGCTAATTATACCAATTTTATATGGAGAATTTTATTGTTTCAGCCCGTAAATACCGACCGCAAAATTTTGATGCGGTTATTGGGCAGACTTCAATTACCAATACTTTAAGAAATGCGATAAGAAAAAAGCAAATTGCGCATGCATATTTATTTTGCGGACCAAGGGGTATTGGGAAAACAACCTGTGCCAGGATATTTGCAAAAACCATCAATTGTGAAAATCCAGGCAATAATATTGAAGCTTGTAATGAATGTGAGTCATGCAAATCTTTTAATGAATCCCGTTCATATAATATACATGAGCTTGACGCCGCCTCAAACAACTCGGTAGATGATATACGTAACTTGATTGACCAGGTAAGGGTTCCTCCTCAGATTGGAAAGTATTCCACATATATAATTGACGAGGTTCATATGTTGTCTGCATCTGCGTTTAATGCTTTTCTGAAGACTCTTGAAGAACCTCCGGCACATGCTATTTTTATTTTAGCTACAACAGAAAAGCATAAAATTCTTCCCACAATTCTTTCCCGATGCCAGATATTTGACTTTAACCGGATAAAAAGTGAAGATATTGTTGCACATCTGGCATACGTTGCAAAACTTGAGAATGTAAATATCGAACCTGAATCACTAAACATCATAGCTCAAAAAGCTGATGGTGCCATGAGGGATGCTCTCTCAATTTTTGATCAGATGGTGAGTTTTTCCGGTAAAGACATACTGCATAAAACAGTACTTGAAAATCTAAATGTTCTTGATTACGACTACTATTTCAGATTAACACAAAATTTTATTCAGCATGATATTTCCTCAAGTCTCATGATTTTTAACGAAATCCTTAGTAAAGGATTTGATGGACACAATTTTATTAATGGATTAAGCAATCATTTCAGAGATCTTCTGGTATGTAAAGATGAGGTGACTCTGCCTTTGCTTGAGATTGGAGCTTCAGTGAGAGATCAGTATTTAAAGCAAACAGTGAATTGTTCTATTGATTTTCTATATAAAGCATTGGATATTTGTAGTTTTGCGGACATTAATTTTAAAAGCAGTAAGAACCAGCGACTTCATGTGGAGCTTACACTGGTAAAGTTATGCATGCTTACAATGCCAGCAAATGAAACCGAAGAAAAAAAAAAGATAAATAAGAAAGAAGAGAAACCATCATCTAACTCACCAGAACTTGTCAGGAATGGCAAAACAAAATATGAACCATCGACCCCATCTATTGGTAGAATAATTAATGGTAAAGTAACGTCTGCCATTGAACCACAAGATGCAGACCAGGGCCAGAGCTTAGCTGAGAAAACAAGGAAAGAAAAACAAATTGAAAACTTTTCCAAAGAGGAATTAATGGAGAAATGGCTGCGGTTTGCAGAAATGATGCATAAGGAGAAACCAAGAATGGCAACAACTTTAAAAGCAAGCAACCCGGTAATTAAAGATGATTTTTCGATAGAGATTGAAATGAGCAATAAAGTTCAGGAGGATGACTTCAATCATATGATTAAGACAGATCTTGCAAATTTCCTCAGGCATGAATTAAAAAATGATAATCTTAAGATAGTCACTTTTGTCCCGGAAACAAACAAGGAAAAATCTCTTTATACTGATGAAGATAAATATAAATACCTCTCTGAAAAAAATCCTAATATTAATAAATTAAAACAAAGACTAAACCTCGATTTCGAATAACTCTCTGTTAGCTCGGAAGACCAGTGTATTTTTTTATGTTCAAAAACAGAAAATATTCTGATAAACGCTAGCTCTAAAGGCAATATATTGATATTCAGGTCTCTTCCTATTTGTGTCAAAGGGGAATGATTATAAGAATTATTAATTTGTTTAAGTGGAAATACTTGAAAAACAAACTAATTATGTTATTTTTAGAATCTTTAAAACGTTAGTAAAAAAGAAAGGAATATTAAATATTTTTTAATCATAAATTATTATAAAATGAAACCTGAGAAAATAACTAAAGTACAAGATGGATTAAAAGTGCCAGATAACCCAATTATACCATTTATCGAAGGGGATGGTACCGGACCTGATATCTGGGCCGCGGCGGTCCGGGTATTTGATGCAGCAGTTGAAAAAGCATATAATGGAAAACGAAAGATTGCCTGGAAAGAGGTTTTTGCAGGTGAGAAGTCTTATAAGAAAAATGGAGAGTGGTTGCCCCGGCAAACCCTTGATGTTATCAGGGAATATATTGTAGCTATTAAGGGTCCTCTAACTACACCTATAGGAGGAGGGATCCGGTCATTAAATGTCGCTTTAAGGCAGAAGTTAGATCTTTATGTTTGTTTACGCCCTGTAAGATATTTCAAGGGAGTTCCTTCTCCGGTAAAAAGGCCTGAACTGACAAACATGGTTATATTCAGGGAAAACTCTGAAGATATATATGCAGGGATTGAGTGGATGACAGGTACCTCTGAAGCAAAAAAGATTATTGATTTTATGCAAACCGAGTTAGGTGTAACAAAAATTCGTTTCCCGGAAACTACATCAATTGGTATTAAGCCGGTTTCTCGTGAAGGAACGGAGCGTCTTGTTCGGGATGCAATCAGGTATACTATTGATCATAAACTTCCATCAGTTACTATTGTTCATAAGGGAAACATAATGAAGTTCACTGAAGGACAATTCAAACAATGGGGATACGATCTTGCCGAACGCGAATTTTCTGATCAGGTTTTTACATGGCAGGAATATGACAGGATTAAAGAGAAAGATGGTGTTGATGCTGCAAACAAAGCTCAATCGAAAGCTAATGATGAAGGAAAAGTGTTGATCAAAGATGTTATCGCTGATGCATTTTTGCAACAGATACTTACCAGACCTGCCGAATATTCGGTTATTGCCACTTTAAACCTGAATGGTGATTATATATCAGATGCTCTTGCTGCCAGTGTTGGAGGAATAGGTATTGCTCCCGGTGCTAATATTAATTATCAAACAGGTCATGCTATTTTTGAAGCAACACATGGTACCGCTCCAAAATATGCCGGATTAGATAAGGTTAACCCCGGTTCATTGATAGTTTCAGGCGTTTTAATGTTTCAGTATATGGGATGGGATGAACCTGCCGACCTGATAATTTCCGGCATAGAAAAATCTATTATCAGCAAAAGAGTGACTTATGATTTTGAAAGACTAATGGAAGGTGCTACAAAACTTAAGTGCTCAGAATTTGGAACTGAAATTATTAAGAATATGTAATCTTTTTATTAAGTTCAAGAAATGTAATTTCAGGCGATATCCCAACCCTGCCCGGATATCCAATATATCCCAATCCCGGATTTACATAAAGTAATTGCTCTCCTTCAGTATAAAGACCAATCCATCTGGGATATTTTAGCTGAACAGGACTCCATTTTATTTTTCCAATATTTACTCCAAATTGCATCCCGTGTGTATGCCCTGAAAGAGTAAGAGGGATGTCTTTCTTATTTAGCACTTCGGCATCCCAATGACTTGGATCGTGAGTAAGCAATATCTTAAATGGGTATTTTTCTAAACCTTTGCATGCAGCATCAAGGTCACCATACTGGGCAAAAGGAGGTTTCCCCCAGTTTTCCACACCAATAATTGCAATTGAATTATTCTGTCTTGTAAGGGTAATTGATTTGTTTAATAACAATTTGAAACCCAACCGGTGATGAGCCTGCTTTATTTTTTCCAGGTTTTTCTTTTTCTTTTCATCAGAACTCCAATAATGATAATCACCATAGTCATGATTACCTAAAATTGAATACTTGCCTATCCGGGCTTCCATTTTACCAAGTATTTCAAACCAACCATCCAATTCATTGGCAAAATCATTAACAATATCTCCTGTAAAGCAAATAATATCAGGAGAAAGGGAATTTATCATTTTTACAGCTTCACTAATTTCTTTATGGTGTCCGTATAAACTTCCGATATGTAAATCTGATATATGCACAATACTTAGTCCTGAGAACTCATCAGGAAGATTGTTAAATTGAAGATTGATTTTTTTTATCCGGAAATTGAATCTTACTGAAGTCATTCCATAAATTAAGGACACAAATGGAATTGCTGAAAAAATTAATCCTGTTTTTGTAAGAAATGTTAATCGTGTAATTTTTAGATTATTATTCACTTCTTCGGTTTTTCTTTTTCTAACAATCCGGATAACCAACATAGAACCATAACGAATAATGTCTTCAGAAAAATTAAAGGGAATAAAAAGTAATTTAGGTATATAAAATGCAAGAAACAAACCAACAAAACAATATATTTTTCGTTGTACTGCCGGATCATAATCATTATGCACCCATCTGGATACTAATAAAGTACCAGTTAAAAACCCGATACTATGAGCCCAGAATAGCAAGGATAGAAGCTTTTTCTTCTTTTTCGTTAACCTGCAATTCACTAAATGCCTTATCCCTTTATAAAAAAACAGGTCTGTAAGCAATAATATTATTAGTATTAATAACATGTTCAGGATTATTGTTATCACTATTGTGAAGATACAAATATCGATAAAATATCAATGAAAATTCGTTAAATCCGTGTCATCTGTGTTCTATTCAAAAATAAATAACTTCGATTATCGTTTACATAATGATAAATTCATTTTCTTTATGATGCTTATAATAAATAAACAAAACAGATATGAAAAAAGTATTTTTATTACTAATCGCAATATCCCTTTTTGCTTCTGCAAATGCTCAGATTAAATTCGGTGTAAAGGGCGGCATTAATTCATCAACTATAAAAATTGACGACCTTATTACTGTGACACAGGGAGTTGAAGAATATTCTCTGGAAGGAATAAAGACTGCCAGTATGGGATTCCATGCAGGTCTAATGACACGCGTAACTTTCTTTGGGGTTTTTATTCAGCCCGAATTATACTTTTCATCTACCGGTGGTGAGGTGAAAGTTACCAATATAATTCAAGATGTTTCCAGTATTAAAACAATGGAATTCAAGAAACTGGATATACCGGTACTTGTTGGTTTCAAATTTGGTCCGGCACGTATTAATGCCGGTCCTGTTGCCAGCATAATAATTTCCAGTAAGGCTGATCTTATTGATACAGCAGGTTATGAAGAAAATCTAAAGGGAGCATCATTTGGATACCAGGCAGGTGTTGGCCTCGATATTCTTAATAAAATTTCTCTTGATGTACGGTACGAAGGCAACCTCAGTAAACTTGGAGATGGTGTAAATATTGGAGGAAAAGATTTTGAGTTTGATTCAAGGAACCCGCAGTTCATTTTCAGCCTTGGTATATTTTTCTAAATCTTTAATAAAATATAGTTAGAAAATTGGGGCCCTGGTCCCTTTTTTTTTAACTTTATTATTTCTATTAATTCCAAAAGAGATGATTTCTGCCATTCATTGGGACGTTCTCTTAAGTAACATTGCCCTGGTGATCACTATTCTTTATGGTGGGACAGTCTTATTTACTGTCTTTATGGTTATACTGGAGAACCGTGACCCTGTAAAGACCATTTCGTGGGGTTTATTTATTATACTTATTCCCGGTTTTGGAATTATCGGATATCTGATTTTTGGACAAAACTATAGGAAAGTGAAAATCTTTTCACGTAAAGAACTGGTTGACCTTGAAAGGATAAGCAGTTTGAGCAGAGATCAGGTCGATGAGTTGCCTCATCAAAAATTCCTGGAAAATAAAAAGATCAATGAAAAGAAGAAAATTATGATGTTGTTATTAAATAACAGCAAAGCACTGCTTACTCAATATAATAAAGTTGACATTCTTATTAATGGAGAAGAAACCTTTAGCTCAATTATCAAAGCTCTCGATAACGCTAAAAACCATATTCATATGGAGTTTTATCGATGGGAGTCTGATAATATTGGTAACAGGATTAAGGATGTTCTTGTTAAGAAAGCCAGAGAAGGAGTAGTGATACGTATTATTTATGATGATGTTGGAAGTTGGAAGATAAGTAAAAAGTATCTAAGGGAACTCCGAAAAGAAGGTATTGAAACTTATGCTTTTATGCCGGTAAGTTTCCCTTTCCTTACCAGTAAGGCAAATTTTAGAAATCATCGCAAAATTATTGTTGTAGATGGAACAATTGGGTTTGTAGGTGGATTTAATATTGCAGACAAGTACATTCACGGAGATCCGAAAATTGGTTTCTGGCGTGATTCTCATTTAAAACTTGAAGGGGAAAGCGTACATTCACTACAGATGATATTTCTTATCGACTGGTATTTCGTTTCGAAGATAATTATTGGTCATCAACCCAGATATTTCCCGGATCACAAGGTTGTTGAAGAATGCCTGGTACAAATTACAGCAAGTGGTCCGGATTCTGAGTGGTCAAGCATAATGCAGGCCTATTTTGCAGCTATCAGTACAGCAAAAGAGAACATTTTTATTTCTACACCATATTTTTCTCCTAATCCAAGTATCCTCACTGCTCTTAAAACATCTTCCCTGAGTGGTGTAGATGTTAAAATTATTTTACCTGCACGTTCTGATTCAACAATTGCCTATTGGAATTCAATTTCATACATAGGGGAGATGCTTGATGCAGGAATCGGGATCTACCTGTATGAAAAAGGGTTTAATCACGCCAAAATAATTATGGTTGATGGGGTTTTCTCCTCGATTGGATCTGCTAATGTTGATTATCGAAGCTTTGATTTAAACTTTGAAGTTAATGCTTTAATATACAACGAAATACATACAATAAGCCTGGAGAATGATTTTCGAAAAGATCTTAAAAATTGCCATTTCGTTATCCCGGGCGAATGGAAAAAACGACCATTAAAGCAGAGAATTTCTGCATCACTTGCCAGAATACTTGGACCATTATATTAAATTATCACAGCGTAAAGTGAATTTTTTCACTAAACTTTTATAATTATTAAGGTACGTTTCCTTTCAATCTCAGGTCATATCTACCACCCTTGATAATCCAACAAATAGTATCGCACTGATCGGCAATACGGTGAGTTTTAATTCTTTCGCCATCAATAGCAAAAACAGAATCATCACCAACCTTATATTCCGCTTTAACAGAATAATAATGGTTCAAGGGGACTTCAATATAGACTGTCTTCTCAGTGATAGTATCTTTTATCCTTATACGGCCTGATTCTATTCTATCCCTGTAAATTGCTATTGGAACCTCAGGGTTTTCATCATTTATTGTAACACTAATTATTAGTTCACCATTTTCAGGCCTGGTGCGATAACACTCAGAGCAATCTACCTCAAAAAAATCATAATTCTTATCACAAGATATTATTAGAATTACCATTATCGAAAGCAAAACCGTTAAAAACAATGAAATTTTCTTTTTCATACTCAGTTGGTTAATTGGTCAATTATAGTTTGTCAATAATATTAAAATAATCGAAGTGTTTTGAATGTCGAATAATGGTTAACGATTGTAGATTTCAGATTTTCAACCACTTCGTAAATTATAAATCGTTAATCGGTGTTCTTAAATCAATTTATGCTGACTTTATAGACAGGCACTAATTAGTTATGTCTATGCCAAACTATTATAAAAACCTTAGCTCTATGCTCTCCGCACTTTACTCTTTATTTATTAATCAATACCATTCAATTACTTTATCCCTAAGTTCTTTCTTATGCAAATTAAGATTAACAGAAACACCAAGGTTAATCCAATGCGGGTTTATTGGTTCAATACCATCATTAAAGTACTCATATCCAACACTAAATTTAACTAACTCCTGACCCCAGCAAATACCAAAACCCGGAACGATTTTTTTAACAGACTTTGCCTTTTGGTCTGATCCCGGATATTTTCCGCCATATGAGTAAATAAATTTTCCCAATGCAAAAAAATCAACAGATCCCCCTGAAGCAAGATTTGAAAGATGCAGGTATTTATTTATTCCAAGTCCAAGGTTCGTTCTGCTCTCCCAAAACTGAAAAGATTTTTTTTCGTCTGATTTAATAAAAATTCGTTTTGGAAAAGTTCGGGAAAAATAGCCAAATTGCAAACCGATTTCCAGATTTTCATCAACAATACCTATCTCACTTCCGAAAAACAAATCACCTGTATTTAGTTTAAAGCAGGGAGAAAGAAATATCCTGTCGATGGTTGGACTTAATTTTTTCTTTACTTTCAGAGACGATAAATATTTTTTCATTTCCCTGTTACCGGACTTTTTGGCAAGTGCATATGGTGTATATCCTGTGTTAGTTTGTGGAAAAATCTCTGCACCATAGTTCACTAATATCCTGACTGCCTCCAAATGACCGTTTTTTACAGCAACATGTAATGCAGATAAACCATACTTATTTACATAATCCGGTTCAGCGTGATGATTCAGAAGAAGATTAATCAGGCTGGTATCACCATTCTGAGCTGCCATTATTAATGCTGTGTTCCCCTTATGATCAGTTATATTTATCTGAGCCCGGTTATCTAGAAGTAATTTTACTATATCATAATTGCCAACAACAGTAGCTGCCATTACAGCATTTGTTCCTTTTTCATCCTGTATTTCAATATTTCCTCCATAATACAACAGCATATCGCATAAGCCGTAATAATTATAAGCAGCTGCATAAATTAAAGAAGAAACTCCATAACTATCCGTAGCATTAATATCTGCATCGTGTCTTATTAATAGTTCTGCAATGTCCATGTTATTATTAAATGTAGCACTAACCAAAGCAGAAACCTGATTTTCGGGCTTTCTATTCACATCAGCTCCATTTAAAACAAGGATTTTAGCTGTTTTCAGGAATCCATTATCAGCAGCAAACATAAGTGGTGTAATTCCATTCCACATTGAAGTATTCGGATCAGCTCCCGCATCTAAGAGTGTTAATACTATATCATCATTTCCCACGTATGCAGCCTCCAGAAGCTTTTTGTTTAGCTCATCAATACTTATTTCCTTTTGTGTACTTATTATACTGTCCTGTTCCTGAGCAATAACAGGTGAGCATAGGATAAGTAATATAAGAAAAAATATATTTTTCCGAAATAAAAAGCCAACCATTTTTTGCTTATTCAATAATTAAAAATTAAAGAAATAAAGAATTCATCAAATTATTTAAAAAAAACCTGAAAGATTTTTTTTATGGATAAATAATTTATTATCTTTGAAAATGAAAATGAGGTTCTAATCCGTTACTCTTCTCTTAATTTCAGGTTTAGTTGTTGGTTTATTATCTTCATTTAATTCACTTTCATTGCATCAAGAATAAAGATGCTTAGTTTCCAGGATTGTGAACCTCATTTTTTCTTCTCTCTAACTAGCAAAATTCAACCCCATTTATTATCTGTTTATAGTACTGTTATTTAGCTTCAGTTTATATTTATTATAATATTTTCATTCATGTTGACTATATTGATAATTTTGCAAACAGATTACAAATTATTTTCCTGTCATTAGAACTTTTAATATGAAAAATATAAAGATTGAAATATGCAAAATACTTATTTTTCTGTGTATTTATTTCCCTTTTGCAATTAGTGGATATAACCAGGAAAAAAATCCTGATTATGATTTATTTAAATCACAAGAGATTTTAAAAATACATCTTAATTTCAATATTGACTCATTGTTGAATAACAGAAATGTCGACACTATAGGCCATATAGGAATCCTTACATATTTTGAACCAGATGGGTTGTCAACAGATATCCGTGTTATTGTTAAAATGCGTGGTAATTTCAGAAAGAATCCTGATAATTGTAGTTTTCCACCATTAAAGCTGAAGTTTTTAACAGATAATTCTGAAGATAGACTTTTTCGGGGATTAGAATGGCTCAAGCTGGTAACACACTGTCAAACAGATAGTACAGAATTTAAACAATTTATTCTGCAAGAATATTTACTTTACAAAACATATAATATTATTTCCCCCTTAAGTTTTAACGTCAGATTACTTGATATTAAGTATATAGATTCATCAGGATCAGGTACTACAATTCAGTCTTATGGCTTTTTTATTGAACGGCCCAAACAAATGGCACGGAGAAACGATGGGGAATTAGTGAAGGCTGATGTTATGTTATATAAGGATCTGGATGAAACCAGTTTAGTAAGATTGTCCCTTTTCCAATACATGATATGGAATAATGATTGGTCTGTTCCCTTATTGCATAATGTAAAATTCGTTAAGACCACAAATAATAGCCTGCCAATTCCTGTTCCATATGATTTTGATTGGGCAGGTATTGTCTCTGCTCCATACAGAGTAGGGGCCTTCACTGTTGATAAAACTAATATTACGGATGTATCATACATGGGAATTTGTCTTAAGAAAAAAGAACTTATCCCATTCCTTGATTTTTATTTTAACCAAAAAAATAAAATTTTTAGTTTATATCGTAATTTCCCATATCTGGATGAAACACAAAATGAGAAAACTTTACAGATGTATGATGATTTCTATTCTTTGATTAAGAAACCTGCAAAGGTCAAAAGAAAATTCAAAGAAACCTGTTTCAGTAAATAACCAGTTAACTTTCAGAATTACAGAGGGATATTACCATGTTTTTTCGGAGGATTTGATTTAACCTTATTCGATGCCATTTCAAGAGCCTGAATTAATTTAAATCTGGTTTGTTTAGGGTAAATAATTTCGTCCAGATATCCAAGTTCAGCTGCTTTATATGGGTTAGCAAAGTTTGCTTTGTATTCATCAACAAGATTAGTCTTTTCTGTATCCTTTAACTTGTTACGATATAAAACATTTACAGCTCCATCAGGACCCATTACTGCAATTTCTGCCATTGGATAAGCATAGTTCACATCTGCTCCAATGTGTTTACTTGACATTACACAATACGCACCCCCATATGCTTTCCTTGTAATTACAGTAACTTTAGGTACAGTTGCTTCTGAAAAGGCATACAGCAATTTTGCTCCATTGCGAATAATTCCTCCAAATTCCTGTGTTGTCCCCGGCAAGAAACCAGGGACATCCTCAAAAGTTACCAAAGGAATGTTGAACGCATCACAAAATCTCACAAAGCGTGCTCCTTTAATTGAGGCATTTATATCCAGAACACCTGCCTGTATTGACGGTTGATTAGCAACTATTCCTACCGCCTTACCGTTAAGTCTGATATACCCTGTAATAATATTTTGGGCATATAGAGGCATTACTTCAAAAAAATCCTTATCATCTGCTATTGTAGTGATAAGCTCTTTCATGTCATAAGGTTTGTTGGGATCTACAGGAACAAGTTTTTGAAGAAACTCGTCTTCCCGTTTAATATCGTCAGTACATTTCTTTTCAGGAGGATCTTCCATATTATTAGACGGAACAAATCCAATCAATTCTCTTATCATCATAAGAATCTGTTCATCATTATCAGCAATAAAATGTGCAACTCCACTTTTTGAATTATGAGTCATTGCTCCACCCAGTTCATCCTTTGTAACCTCCTCATGAGTAACAGTTTTTATAACATCCGGACCTGTAACGAACATGTAACTTGTTTTATTTACCATAAATATAAAATCGGTAAGTGCAGGAGAATAAACAGCTCCACCGGCACAGGGACCCATTATTGCAGATATCTGTGGTATTACACCCGAACTTATCACATTACGATAGAAAATATCAGCATATCCTCCCAGACTTTGAACACCTTCCTGTATCCTTGCCCCGCCTGAATCATTTAGTCCTATCACCGGAGCTCCCATTTTTAAGGCAAGATCCATAAGTTTTACAACTTTATCAGCATTTGTCCTTGACAGAGTACCTCCAAATACAGTAAAATCCTGGGCAAAGACATAAACAAGCCTGCCATCAATTTTCCCATAACCGGTAACTATACCATCACCAGGAATCCTTTTTTTATCCATATCGAAATCCCTGGTACGATGTATCACCATCCGGTCCGTTTCAACGAAAGTGCCCGGATCGAGTAATATACTGATTCTTTCTCTGGCAGTTTTCTTCCCTGCTTTATGTTGTTTTTCTATTCTTTCAATGCCTCCTCCTAATTCAGCAGCATTTTTTCTTTTTTCAAATTCCTGATATTTCTCCTCGTGTGTTGTCATAATTGAAACATTTTATCAAATCCGGTTAACAGGTTATTCAAAAAGTATCAAAGATTGGTTACCTTCAATCGTAGAGCCTTCTGTTGTAAGTATTTTCTTTATTTTACCATCTTTCTTTGCCTTATATTCACTTTCCATTTTCATGGCCGAGATTATTATTAGTGTTTGCCCTGATACGACATTATCACCAACCTTAATTGGGATTTTCACAACTTTGCCAGGCATAGGAGAGGAGATAGAACTTTGATCTTCTTCAATATCATTATTACCCCTGTTTTTTCTGTAACGGGCAATAGAATCCATAATTTCAACCTCGTAATGATTGAATTTATGTTTAATGGAATATCGCCTTTCATCATCTTCAGATACCAAACTCAGATTGTACGATTTTCCTTTGTACAATAAAGAATAAGTATTCTTATCTATCTTTTTGACGTCAACATAATACTTCTTATTATCAACAACCACCAGCAATTTGTTTGCCTGGCGTTCAAGTATTTTCACTTCTTTATTCTTCTTATTTACAATAATTTCCATAAAGCTCCTATAAATTATTGTGTTATTATAAGTGTAGTCATAACCTGGTAATTCCTAATTTTCTCCCAAATTCTTTCCATGGATTATGTGAAGATGAATGGTTATTTCCTGATTTTTGGTGCATATTTGATTCATACTCGAGCAAAGATACTATTGCAACCATATCTTCTGTACTCTTCATGATATCATCCCCATTAAATGAATTAAAAAGAAAATTGTGGTTTTGCTCTATAAAATGGGTATTATACTTGCCTTCAACAAAATCAGGTGTTTCCATTATTCTGCTGAGAAAATGCAGAGAAGTTTTAACCCCTGTCAGGTAGTATTCATCCAGACATCTCTTCATTCTGTTTATTGCTTCTTCCCTGTTTCTTCCATAAGTTATGAGCTTTGATATCAGTGGGTCGTAAAAAACAGGTACTTCAAAATTCTCAAAAACATAGCCATCAATTCTAACACCAATCCCTGATGGCTCAGTCATTTTTGTTATTATACCCGGGCTTGGCATAAAATTATTATCCGAGTCTTCAGCATATATACGGCATTCAATAGAATGTCCTTTTTGATAAACCTCATTTTGCTGATAAGAAAGCTTTTGTCCCCCGGCAATTTTAATTTGTTCTTTTACCAGGTCAATACCGGTAACATTTTCAGTAACCGGATGTTCCACCTGAAGTCTGGTATTCATCTCAAGGAAATAATAGTTCAAGTCCTTATCAACAAGGAATTCAATAGTTCCGGCACCTTCGTAATTTACAGCCTTTGCGGCATCTATAGCACATTTACCCATTTCCTGCCGCAAATTATCCGTTAACAAAGGACTTGGTGTCTCTTCAATAATTTTCTGATGTCTTCGTTGAACAGAACACTCTCTCTCAAACAAGTGAATAATATTTCCATGCTGGTCAGCTAAAATCTGAAATTCAATATGATGGGGATATCCAATATATTTCTCAACATATACTGAATCATCTCCAAATGAATCCAGAGCTTCAGATTTTGCAGCTTGCACTGATTCCCAAACCATTTCTTTCTTTTTAACAAGGCGCATTCCTTTTCCCCCACCTCCCGAGGCTGCTTTAATCATGACCGGAAGACCAATATTTTCAACAGTATTCAATGCTTGCTTTTTATTCAATATTTTTTCTTTTGTACCCGGAACCACAGGAACGCCTGCTTTTATCATAATTTGCCTTGCGCTGATCTTGTCTCCCATATTTCGAATGGAAAACTCTGAAGGCCCGATAAAAATTAAACCTGATTCCTTTATCCTGCGGGAAAATTCAGGATTCTCAGATAAAAATCCATATCCGGGATGAATTGCATCTGATTTTGTTTTTTTAGCAACTTCCAGGATTTTGTCAATTCTTAAATAACTTTCTGTTGAGGGTGGGGGACCAATACAATATGCTTCATCAGCATATCTGACATGTAGTGATTTCCTGTCAGCTTCCGAGAAGACCGCTACTGTATTAATTCCCATTTCGTGGCACGACCTGATAACCCTTACTGCAATCTCTCCACGGTTAGCGATTAGGATTTTCTTGATCATAGAAAAGTCTTTATCTAAAAAGGTAAAGATATATATTAAAATTTGTTAATCGCAAATTAATTGATATGAAGGAATGTCTAAAGAGCCTGAAATGCCTGAAATGCCTAAAGTTACAACTTCATCTTTTCCCATTTACTAATCTTTACATTTACTCGTTTTATCATTTTTTCACTTTATATGCAATATTAACAATTGTTAATAACTATTGTTAATTTTTTGTTTATTGTATTTCATTAAAACAATTGCATAGGAAGTTGTAAAAATCTATATTTGATCTACCAAGTGAGAGATAAAAGGTAGGCTTGAAAGGTTTGGATCTGTGAAAGAAAAGCTTAGGTTGATCGGAAGCAGAACCCACCTGAAAAGGTTAATCTTGAAAGATCAACTCTTAGGAGTAGATCAAAGTACAGATGAAACTCTTGCATGTCGGGTTCGAAAGAACCAGGTGTAAAAGAGGCCTATAAAAGCCAGAACCGGTGGATGTGAAACTCTTCGGAGGGGACCAATGACCGGTTCAGATGTAAAAAAAGCTTGAGCTGAAAGGTGCAAGTTGGACAGACAGAAACCATAATAACCGTAGCTTGGAACTTTAGAAACCTACGGGAATCAAAAAGTTAAATGGGAGCATTCTTCAAACGAAGATGTTCCCATTTGTGTTTTAAAGATTTATAATAAACTTGGAATTTCTCTTTTTTCTTATTATATTTATTAATAAAAAAAACAATATGAACTGGAAAATACATTATAATCTTTGGGATAATAATGAATACAACATGACCATTGCATTGGTTATTGATCAAATCGCTAATGAGTTTGAAAGGTTAATCCCAACCGGTCCGCCACTTGGGTATAAGCCTATTTATCTGGTAAATGACATGTATTACGATCACAGACTCTATCTGCCTCTTGAAACAGATAAATACAAAATTGGTTTGCAAACTGAGTTTGATACTTTTGAAAAAGCAACATATCAGTTTTCGCATGAGCTTTGCCATATCTACTGTGACCCAAGAGCAATAAGCTGGTTGTCAGAAATAATTTGCCATACTGCCTCTTTCTATTTCCTTGATCTCCTTGGCAGTGAATGGGAAATCAATGCTCCGGATAAAAAATATAAAGAATATTATGAGCATTTTGGAAATCTTAAAAAGGTTAAATTAAGAGAAATTGTTGACAAGGTTGATCTTGTTCAAAATCAGGTTTCCAATGCATGGATAAAAGAAGAGGTTCGTAAAATTCGCAGGTCTAAAGATTACAGGAACCCTGTCATTTATAATATAATAGCCCTTGAATTAGTTTCACAATTTGAGGATAACACAGACCCTTGGGCATTATTACCATTTATTGGTCAGTGTCATATTCCTCCTCCATCTGAAGATGTTACAAATCTTTCTGAAAACAGAGATGCTATACCTGATTTTAATAAATTGTATAGTATTGTACCTTCTCATCTTAAACCTTTTGTTAATTCCTGGAAAGATACAATTTGGATTGATTAACATAAATTCCTGTTTTAGGTATATTTATCGGATTAATCAAAAGTTCGAAGATGTTTTTTTTCTGGCCTTTATGCTACCCGTCGCACAGAGATTATGTGAATAAATATTTCAAATTATTATGTGCTTATTGCTCTTTGCTCTTCGCTCTCAGCTCTACTTGTTCTTATTGCGCTGCAAAATGGTAAGTAATTTTTCCTGATTGCCTGTTCGGTGCTAAATAATCAGTACTAAAAACAGAAAGTGAAGCAGCTTTTTTTGCTGCCTCGTATAAGCATTCATTAAATATAGCTGTTTCGCTTTCATTAATAGCTGAAGTAACTACTATGCCTTTTCTGTCTACTTCAATATCGACTACAACTTTCCCTTCAGCTTCGCATAAATATATTGGAAGTGGAAGATTTATGTGTACACGGCCTGCCAGTTCATAGAATATCCGTGTTGGACCACGGTATTGTGCTGCAATTTCTGCAGAAGTTTTTTTAGTTCTGTTTGTTATTTCCTCCGTTCTCTTATCTTCAATAAAACTTGTAATTCCTGCCTCAAGAGTTTTTTTAATCTGTTTCCTTTCATCAATATAATTGTTCTCTTTTTTAATATCTCCATTTTCAATCAACTCCTCCTTTAACTGATCCATATATTCTTCAATATCAAATTCTTCTTCCGGCTCGTTGGATAAATTTGCTGCTATTGTTGTCCAATAATCATCTTCATCATAGCCCTGCACTTTCTCTTTTTGTTCCAGTATCTGTAATGCTTTTTCCTCACGTGGCGACTCGAATTCAATCCACACATATTTTCCGGTATCTCTGTATGATACTGATAGTTTCATCAGCATAAATATGATACCAAGAACAAGATGTACTACTATTGTTCCTAAAATTCCGTAAATATGTCTATTAAAGAAATTATTCATTTCGATTGCGAAATTAAAAATATTTTTCCGGAGTTATCAGATATATTGCAAATATTGCAGTATATGATACCATTTAAATGCTACATGAATAAAGAATTACCAATCAATTAGCATGCCCCTAAAACTTACTGGTAAAAGTATATTAACTTTGTCAGTCTTTTAAAATTTGTTAAGAATACTAATATGAGCTTTGATGTCGTAACTAACCAGGTATTTATACTCATTATCCTTGCGATAATTGGTGTTATTGCAGCAAAAACAGGATTGATCAACGAACCGGTAAAGCAAGGACTTTCCGGAATAATTTTTAACATCACCCTTCCATTACTTATCCTGAGCTCTCTTTCCGATATGGAACTTACAGGTGAAGTTTTATTTAATGGGTTTCTGGTTCTTTTGTTTTCTTTTCTGGCTCTGGTATTGTTGTATTTAACAGGCACACTTTCCTCCCGTATTATGTCATTAAATAGCAGGGCTACTACAATTCATGTTGTTCATACTATGTTTGGAAATATAGTTTTTCTTGGATTCCCATTGATACATGTTCTTTTTGGGAATAAAGGACTTCTGTTTGCAATGCTTTTTCACTTGTGTTCAACTACCATGCAATGGACATTAGGGGTATATCTATTAACAACAGACCAAAACAAAAATGTTTTGGCCGGACTAAAAAAACTAATAAATCCAAATACATTGGCTTTTTTCCTGGGACTTATTTTAATGAGCCTGAACTGGTCGATGCCGGATATTTTTCAAAAATCTCTTGGCGGTTTAGGAAATACATCTCTTTATTTGTCAATGCTATATATTGGTGCAGTTCTTTCCGAAACAACAGTACAAAGCCTGATTGGAAAATTCCATGTATATATATTGAGTATTAACAAGCTTGTGCTTTCCCCAATGCTTATCCTTCTGGTTATCAGTATGATATTAAAAATAACAGGGTGGGAAATTGATACAATTGCTTTATCAGTTATAATTATGCAATCGGCAATGCCATGTATGGTTATTATTATTATTATGGCAAAGAAATATGGGGCAGACGATGTACATGCTTCCCAAAATGTATTAACATCCACTTTGTTATCAGTTTTTACACTCCCCCTAATTATGTTATTACTTGAAAAACTTCTTTGAGAAAAAAAATATATTCGTTTTTTTCTGGAATTTATTTCAGACCTATAAAATATTACGTTTTTCTTCATACTTTAGCGAAAGTATTAAACTATATAAAAATGAAAAAAAATCGTTCTGGCTACCTGGTTCTGATATTTGCTTTTTTATTGGTCAATTCCGGATGTTCAAATAAAGAAGTCAATGAAGGATTTGATTGTTTTTCCATATTGGCTGGTAGGGAAGCTACCATTGATGGATCTGTTATGTTCGCACATGATGAAGATGATGGTGGCAAACAGGTTGTTAACTATTATAAAGTACCATCACTAAAACACTTACAAGATGAGGTAATAATTTTTAAGAATGGAGGTGCTTCTGTGCAACCTGAAGAAACAAATAGTTACTTGTGGCTTGAGATGCCAGGAATGAGCTTCTCAGATTCATATCTTAATCAGTACGGTGTTTGTATCGGTTCAGATGCTTGTTCATCACGCGAAAAGAAAGGCACATTAACAGATGGAGGTATTGGTTATTCCCTCAGAAAAATAATGGCTGAAAGGTCTAAAACAGCAAGAGAAGCAGTTAAAATCGGAGGAGAACTTGTTTCTAATTATGGTTATACTTCTTCCGGACGAACATATTGCATTGCCGACCCCAATGAGGCATGGATGTTGTCTGTGGTTAATGGTAAGCATTGGATAGCACAAAGAATTCCGGATAACCACGTTGCTGTAATCCCAAATTACTATACTATCAGGGAAATTGATCTTGAAGATACCCTGAATTTTCTTGGATCAGCAGATATTGTTGAATACGCAATTATAAAGGAATGGTATAATCCGGATAACGGACCTTTTAATTTCCGTGAAGCTTATTCAAGTTCCGGGTCGCTAAAATCAAAAACAAATATTTACAGAATATGGAGAGGAATAAATTTGTTATCTGAAGTTGATTACAATGTTGAAGACGATTTTCCGTTCTCGTTTGAACCTGAGAAGAAAATTGGGATTAGAGATTTTATGAGGGTATTGCGTGATCACTATGAAGGAACAGACTTTTATATTGATAATCAGAACCCTCATATGAGTAACCTCAGAAGTATCTGTTCCAATACGAATCAGTATGGTTTTGTCGCTCAGCTTCGCAGTAATATGCCTGTTGAAATTGGTGCTGTATTATGGATTGCCCCAAGAAGACCATGTATCCAATCTTTTATACCCTGGTATTCAGGAATTACAAAAGTTCCTGATGGTTTTGGACGAAATACATATAAACAAGCCATTACAAAACATTTTAATCCACCACCGGATATTCATACACCTGTACCTGAACTTGCCTACTGGCATTACTACCAGGAATCTGAGACCAGTATCGATAACTATGAAGAATTCTTTGAAACAAAAAAAACAGAGATTGATGCAATTGAAAATTCCCTGTTTAAGAATCAGGACGGTTTTGAAAAAGAGGTTTTAAAAACCTGGGAAACTGACAGGAAAAAGGCACTTCAGATAATTACTGAATATACTGCTAAATGGGCAAAAAAAACTTTACATGCCACAGGACAATAAATTATACCAGGAGTTGCTAAAGCAGAGGGATGAAATTTCAAGACAAAAAAAAGAAATAATTGAAAGTCTGGAATATGCTTGCCTTATTCAGACTGCTTTACTTCCCCAGTCCTCATCAATACACAAAACTTTACACGACAGCTTTATATTTTATCTTCCCAAAGATATAGTTAGTGGTGATTTTTATTGGATCTATGAACGTAAAGAAAGCGTTTTGTTTGCAGCAGTTGATTGCACAGGGCATGGCGTACCAGGTGCCTTGATGAGTATTTTAGGGATTACTTCACTTAATGAAATTGTGAATAATTTAGATTCTATTAAAGCAAACAGAATACTTAATCAATTAAGGGAAAAAATCATGAAATCATTGCATCAAACAGGTCAGGGAGGTGAGTCGAAAGATGGAATGGATATTTCTTTATGCATCTTTAACCGAAAAACGAAGGAGTTACAATATTCTGGTGCAAACAATTCGTTGTATTATATCCGCCGGGATATTTTACATGAAATAAAACCGGATAAAATGCCTATCGGAGTTAGTGGTATTGAGGAGAAATCATTCAGGAATAATGTTGTAAAAATGAAAAAAGGAGATGTCTTATACATCTTTACCGATGGTTTTCCGGACCAGTTCGGAGGTCCGAAGGAAAAAAAATTTAAATATAAACCATTTAAAAATCTGTTGCTTGAAATCCATAACAAAAACATGAAAGAACAAAGAGAAATACTTTTATCAACTTTTCATGCCTGGAAAAGGGATTTTGAGCAGGTAGATGATATTCTTATTATAGGTGTTAGAATAAATTAATTAACCTAAGCTACTCGTTACTAGCAACTTGAATTAATTTAATAATATTATCAGATGAAATTAATTGGGTTTAGAATACAAAATTTCCGGTCAATAATTGATACAGGCTGTACTTATCTGTCACCAGATAATATTACCGGATTAATTGGACAGAATGAATCAGGCAAAACGTCAATACTGGAAGCCATTAATAGCTTTTTTACCGGTACAATATCCGAAGATATTTTGCGCAGTGATCTTAGTTTGCCTTGTGTGCATTGTGTTTTCGAGATTATAAAGGTTGATGTTGAAAAAGAATTGAATGAGAAAAGACTACCGGACGGAGTGATAGATGAAATTAAGAAAAAAGAAACCATTATTCTCAAGAGATCATGGGGAGAAGATATAACAAGTCGTATTGAACTGGCTGGAGACAAAGTTTTTGAGATATATAGAGGTTTTTATGATAAAAGAGAAAAAGAGGAAAAAAATATCAAAGAAAGGATAGAAGAGGCTATTAGTGAACATGATAATGCTATAAGGAAATCAGACAAAGCTGTTTCCGAAAAAGAAGAAAAACACCATGAACTTGAAGCTGCTAAGGAAAAGTTAACCCAGTTACAGAAAAAATACAAATCAAGAAAAAATGGTAAAAACGAAAACACAATTAAAGATAATATAACCGGTGCAAAAAAACATCTGGAAGAATGCAGGAATATTTATGTGGCTGCCGGGAAAAATGCTGAAATATTGGCTTCTGAAGCTCGCCAACTTTCAGAAAACGCAAACTTGGCCGGAGAAAGTATACAAGCAGAAAAGAACTTCCTGATTAACAAAAAGGAGCTTGAAGAATCTTATAAAGAACTTCAAAAATGTCAGCGTATTTTTGATATGTCATATGATGAAAAGGAACGCAGGGCTTCACGAACTCAGCTTGATTCAAGTAACGAAACTTATGTTAGAGTACTACGTGATTATGAACAAAGCAAAGAAGATGCAATCCAGAAAAAAATAATTGCATTCAAAGTTCTGTCCGGTGATAGTATTTATGAGGTTAAGAATGAAATCAAGAAAGAGAAACCTTATATCGATAAATACTATTCTCTTGAAGAAGCCGGAAGAAAACTTTTTAACTATGTACCTGAATTTATATTTTTCGAAGATTTTTTAAGTCTTCTTCCTGATCGTATCGATTTGCATGATATTCATACGGAGAATACTAATATTGAAGGCTATAAAGCAGCAAAAAACTTTCTCCTGGTATCTGGTCTTAATGAAGACTTTTTTCAGCAGACTAATAACCGTATCCTGAAACATAAAATAGAAAAGCTAAATAAAGAGATAACAATAAATTTCCAGGACTACTGGCGTCAAAGTATTGGTAAGCATAATAAAATAAAAATCAATTTTGAGCTTGAACATTATGATAATTCTAATCCTGATAAAAGCGGACTGCCCTATATTGAATTCTGGATAAAAGACAGGGAAGAACGCCTATACCCAAAACAAAGAAGCAGGGGAGTACGTTGGTTTCTCTCATTTTACCTTGAATTACAGGCAGCAGCGTTATCTAAAAACGGCAGTAATATTGTAATCCTGATTGATGAACCCGGAGTAAGTCTTCATGCCAGGGCTCAGGAAGATGTTTTAAAAGTATTCGATAATATTAAAGAAAGAGTCCAGATTATTTACACAACCCATTCCCCACATCTTATAGATCTAAATAAATTGTACAGGTTACTTGCCGTTCAACGAGCTGTTGATGAGGATGAATCAAGTGAAACTAAAGTTTTTGATACAAAATCACTTACTACAGCTTCAACAGATACATTATCGCCTATTTATTCATTGATGGGAATAAGACTGTCTGAACAAAAGTTTATCCAGAAAAAAAACAATATTATTCTTGAAGATATTGCTACTTTCTATTACATGAAAGCTCTTACCGACATGAAAGGTTTTGAAAAACAGGTTTTTTATCTGCCTGCTACAGGAGTTTCAAATATCAGGAGTCTTGTAAATATGTTACTTGGTTGGGGGATTGATTTTCTGGTACTTACAGGGACAAATAAAGAAGGTAATGATTTGAAGCATGATCTTACTAAACATCTTTTTGCCAATAATGAAGCCGAGGCAAATAAGAAGCTTATTCAATTTGATCATTTCAAAAGTATTGAAGATATGTTTTCTACTATCGACTTTAAGAAATATATACTTCATAAACGAATTGGGATTCCGGAATCAAACTTAGAGTATATCGTTAATAATAATTTGTCACGTTCAATTCTTGCATCTAATTTTATGCGCGAGGTAAAGGATTCCAAATTGAAATGGGGTAACCTGGATGAAGAAACCAGGGATAATTTTTCCCATCTCTTCGACGAACTTAGTAGAAGTCTTGAATAAAGTTCTTATTACAATATCTTAGATAATAAAAATGCCGGAACTTATTAGGATCCGGCATTTGATATTACAAGCGGCTATTTGCAAACAATGCTAAGCATTGTTTGGTGAGCGCAACATTTGTACATCATTTACAACAACTTCGGTATAATACTGCTTTTTCCCTTCCTGGTTCTCATAAGTTCTGTGTGTCAGCTTTCCTTCAACAGCTATTTGCTGTCCTTTTTTAAGGTACTTTTCAGCAAATTCTGCTTTAGGTCCCCATGCAACAAGATTATGCCATTGGGTTTCTTCTACTTTTTCCCCATCTTTATTTTTATAACTGTCTGATGTGGCAAGTGAAAATTTAGCAAGTGAGTTGCCGTTTTCCAGTTTCTTAACTTCAGGATCCATTCCAAGGTTTCCGATAAGATGAACTTTGTTCTTTAAGTTTTGCATGATTTAAAATTTTGAGGTTAATAAATAAATTGTTTAATTCATGATCAAATTAACAACATAAACACTACCCTATTCGGTTATTAAACGTTTATAGTCGTTTGTAAACGTTTAATGTCGTTTATGAGAAGTAAATTTTGTATTTTTAGCCTAAGAGAAAACTATTTTGTATGGAACGTAGATGTCTTGAATGCGGAGAACTCTTAAAAGGCAGGTCGGATAAAAAGTTTTGTTCAGACCAGTGCCGGAACAGCTACCATAATGAGATAAACAGGGATGATATAAATTTTATTCGAAATGTCCATAATGTCCTTAGGAAAAACAGGAGAATTCTTGCCGATCTTAATTCCGACGGGAAAGCACAAGTTCATAAAGATCAGCTAATTATTAAAGGATATAATTTTCAATTTCATACAAATACATATACTTCAAAAAACGGAGATGTAATGTATTTCTGCTATGAGCAAGGATACAAAATCCTGGATGATGATCATTATGCTCTGATAGTGAGGAATGAACATATTTGATATCATATACAAATGAAAAAAATAATTCTATTTCTTTTACTACATACATGTTTTGTTAATAATGCACTTCCCCAATGTATGACTTTCAGAAATTTTGGATTTTCTATTGGCGTTCTTCCCCCCGGCCAGGATAATTCAATTACTGATGTTACGGGCGTTTTAGTTGGACATTTCACACTGAACAAAGACAAAAATATAAGGACAGGAGTGACAGCAATTATTCCACACCCAGGTAATATTTATATGGAGAAAGTTCCTGCTGCTGTATATGTTGCAAATGGTTTTGGGAAACTAACAGGTAGCACTCAGATTCAGGAACTTGGGAATATTGAAACACCTATTATCCTGACAAATACCTTAAGTGTACCGGTAGCAGCGGAAGCATTAATAGAATACAGTCTGAAAAAGAATAAAAACATCAAATCTGTAAATCCTGTAGTAGGAGAAACAAACGATGGTTATCTAAATGATATCAGGGGATTACATATAAAAAAGAGGCATGTTATTGCAGCAATTGAAGATGCATCTTCAAATAAGGTTTTGCAGGGATCAATTGGTGCCGGAACAGGAACTGTTTGTTTTGGATATAAGGGTGGAATTGGTACCTCTTCAAGAAAACTGCCTGCTAATATGAACAGTTACACAGTTGGGGTTCTTGTCCAGACTAATTTTGGGGGGATTCTTCAAATAAATGGGGTGCCTGTTGGAGAAGAACTTAAACAGTATTATTTTGCTGACAAACTGAAGCAGGCAGATGGTTCCTGCATGATAATTGTTGCAACTGATGCTCCACTTGATGCAAGGAACCTGTTGCGTATGGCAAAAAGATCTATGCTTGGTCTGGCACATACAGGAGGAATATCCTCCAATGGAAGTGGTGATTATGTTATCGCATTTTCTACAGCAAATAGAATTTCATACAGATCAGATTCACCTGTAGACACAACAGTAATTCTAAGAAATGATCAGATGTCATCCCTGTTTCTGGCAGTTATTGAAGCAACTGAAGAAGCAATAATCAACTCCCTGTTCACTGCTAAAACAACAACCGGTTATAAAGATCACAAAATCGAAAAATTACCGTTAGAAAAGGTTTTACATGTAATGAAGAAATATAACCGTATCCCGTCAAAATAAGAACTAAATGAAGAAACAAATAGGTATTCTCGGAGGTATGGGACCTGAAGCAACATCTGAATTGTTCAGTTTGATCATAAAGAATACCAAAGCATATAATGATCAGGATCATATACCTGTGCTAATTGTTAATAATCCAGGAATTCCTGACCGCTCATTGTTTATTCTTGGGAAAGGTTCTTCACCTGTTAAAATGCTTATCGAAGGAGCTTTAAAGTTGGAAAAAATGGGTGCTGACATTATACTTATACCATGCAATACAGCCCATTTTTTTATTAAGCAGATAGAAGAAAATATACATGTGCCGATTATTAATATGATAAAAGAAACAGCCCGGCATGTTTTGCACAAGTTTCCTGAAATAAAAAAACATGGATTACTTTCTACCTCAGGAGTCTATAAAACAGCTATTTATAAAAAAGCATTTGAAAATATTTCTTCTGAAATAATTAATCCGGATGCTTTGTATCAGCAACAAAATATGACTGCCATATATGGTAAAAATGGTATAAAGGCAGGCTTTAAAACTGTTCCCAGGAAAATCCTTCTCCAGTCGATTGCAAATCTGCAAAAAAATGGGGCATGTACAATAATTTCGGGATGTACTGAGATTTCGCTTGTAATAAAACAATCACATATAAACATCCCTCTGATCAACCCTCTCAAAATCCTGGCAATGAAATCTATTCAATTAGCGGGTTATTCCTTGTCAAAATCAAAATAATCAATCCAAATTGCAACTAAATGGAAAGTTAATCGTCTTTTATTCAGAGAGCGTTTTACAGAATCAGAGTCACATAATAAAACTCTTAAAATGGGATATCTTGAAGAACAGTTAAATAATCAGAAGGCCAGGCTTAAGTTTCTGGAAAAGGAGAGGGACAGGCTTATGTATCCTGACCGATCAGTTAACACAACCGATATACCGGAAGAAAAGAACCCGGGCACTAACTTAATTGATAAGTTAGATAAAAAAATCAATAAGGCTTATAGTGAATTGTCAGTTATGAAGATCAGGAGATTAATGACATTGCTATAAATATGTAAGTTTTTTCACAGTAAGAAAGCAGCCGGTAGTTTCCCGACTGCTTTTTTTTATACTGCACCAATCTTACGGGCAATTACCAGACGTTGAATTTCTGAAGTTCCTTCACCAATTTGTAGTAATCGCTGGTCACGATAGAATCTTTCAATATCGTAATCCTTCATCAATCCGTAGCCACCATGTATTTGTACAGCTTCATCTGCAACCTCCTTTGCTATTTCAGAACAATAGAGTTTTGCTATTGCAGCTTCTTTTCCAAATTCTTTGCCATTTGTTTCAAGCCAGCAAGCATGATACAAATATGTTCTGGCCAGATCAATTTTCGTAGCCATATCAGCTAGTTTAAAAGAAATAGCCTGGAATTTTACGATAGGTCTGCCAAACTGTTTTCTTTCCTTTGCGTATTGTAATGCCATTTCAAAAGCTCCCTGCGCGAGTCCCAACCCCATAGCTGCTATGGAAAGTCTTCCGCTATCAAGTGTTTTTAACATTATTTTGGAACCTTCACCCACTTTGCCAAGCAGATTTAATTCAGGTACTTTACAATCATCAAAAAACAACTCGGAGGTATCCGATGCTCTCCACATCATTTTATTATGCATTGACCTCCTGGTAAACCCGGTAGTGTCTTTTTCAACTATGATTGTTGAAAACTCTTTCTTGCCATCTTCTTTCGTGCCTGTAACAGAAAGTACTGTCACTCCACTTGAGATATCAACAGCTCCATTTGTAATAAAACATTTTGATCCGTTAATATTCCAGTATCCATCTAAAAGTTTAGCCGTTGTTTTAGTCCCCAGGCAATCCGAGCCCGCTTCCGGTTCGGTAAGTCCAAAAGCCCAAAGCTCCTTACCAGTACATAAACGTGGCAAATAATTCATCTTTTGTTCTTCAGTCCCGAAATTCATTATGGGCTTAATCCCCAATGAATTATGCGCTGCCAGAGTAGCTGCATGTGAACTGTCAACCCTTGCTAATTCTTCAACTGCAATAATATAAGATAAAGTATCCATATTTTGTCCACCATATTTTTCAGGCAGGCACATTCCAAATAGACCTAATTCACCCATCCTTGCAGTATTCTCTATAGAAAATTCTCCTTTTTCATCTAACTCAGCCGCAACAGGTTTTATTTCTCTTTCAGCAAAATCTCTAACAGTTTTACGTATTAATTCATGTTCTTCAGATAAATACATATTTAATTCAGGTTAATATTTTTTCTTTTTCAGATTCCAATATCGGGAACGAACTTGTATGAATACATTATAAGTCCTGTTTTTCCTTCCTCATTCATTCTTCTGAACTTGGAAATTAACTTATCACCGGTTTTCAAACTCAACAGATCACAATCGGTAATCTGCCCCATAACCCTGACCCCCTCTTCCATTTCAACAATACCAACAGCATATGGTGCAACATCTTCAAATCCTTCAGGGGCAGTTCGAATAATTGTATATGTTAAAAGTTTGCCTTTCCCCGAAAGGTTAATTTTATCAAATACCTTGTTTTTACATTCAGGACAAATTAGCCTGGCAGGAAATGAAATTTTTCCACATTTCCTGCATTTTACTGCTTCCATCCTGTAACGTTCAGGCGTTTCTCTCCAGTGTCTTGGAACATTCATAATATGTTAGTTTTTAAATTAATAACATGTTGTATTTATTTAACTTCTAATATGTGACAAATACTACTTCCACCGGATCCACCCATATTCTGGGCAAGACCGGTTTTTACTTCGGGAATCTGGCGTTTTTCGCTATTGCCTCTTAATTGATTTACAACTTCAAAAATCTGTGCAACACCTGTAGCTCCAACGGGATGTCCTTTCGACTTCAATCCTCCTGATGGATTAACAGGGAATTTCCCATCAAGTGCAGTATAACCATCAACTGTTGCAGGACCACCTTTACCCGGACCAACTATACCCATTGATTCCAATACCAGGATTTCAGCGATTGTGAAACAATCATGCACCTCGGCAAAATCAATATCATTAATAGTTTTTCCTGCCATTTGTAATGCTTTGGCAGCAGATGTTTTAACAGCCTTTAATTCGGTTAGTTCCTTACGATGACTAAGAGCAATTGTATCAGTAGCACTGCCAATACCGGTTATTACAACCAGTGGGTGCTTATTTAGCTTTTTAGCTTTTTCAACTGTGGTAAGTAACACTGCTGCAGCACCATCAGTAACAGGTGAGCAATCCATTAAACGTAAAGGATCAGCGATCATGGTCGAATTCAGAACTGTATCCTGTGTAATTTTGAAAGGAAACTGGGCATTTGGATTCATCGAACCATTATAATGGTTTTTTACAGAAACCTGTGCCATTTGTTCCCTTGTTGTTCCATAACGCTCCATGTGTGCCCTGGCAAGCATTGCATATAATCCGGGAAATGTAATTCCGTGAAATGCTTCATAATCCTGATCGGCTGCAGTTGCTAAAGCATAAGTTGCATTTCCCATACTCACATCAGTCATTTTTTCCACTCCTATGGCTAATGCATAATCAGAAACTCCCGCAGCAATTTCCAGGCAGGCATTACGAACAGCAAGACCTCCGGAAACACAAGCAGATTCAACACGAGTTGATGGAATGTCCAATCTTCCTAAATAATCAGCGATCATACTTGCCAGATGTTCCTGTCCATTAAATAATCCGCTTGACATACAGCCAATATTAATTGAATCAATCCTGTCGATACCCGAATCATCAAGACAATTCATTGCACTTTCTACGGCAATATCTCTAAGAGATTTTTCCCATAGTTCACCGAATTTTGTTATTCCAATTCCTATTACAGCTATTTCTTTCATATTATTCTCCTATTCTGGTTTAAGAATTTTACCTCTGAATTTTGCATACTCACCATACTCCAGATATGTTAAATGTTTGTTTAATTGCTTTCTGACCCTGGGAGCCAGATTCTGGATTTTCAGCAAATGTTTTGTGGTACGAAACACAAAGGCATCACTTCCTGCCCCTGATCCGTATGATACAAGCAGTATGAGCTGATCAGAACCGGCTTCATCTAAGGTGGCAGCTAATCCTATAGGGGAGGAGCCCGAATAAGTATTCCCCAGAGTAGGGGTTAATAAGCCATAACGATACTGAGCTTCTGTGAAACCAAGCTGTTTTGCAGCCTGAACCGGGAATTTGCCATTTGGCTGATGAAAAACAAGATAGTCAAAATCCTTTGGCTTCATTCCTGTTTTTTCAAGGATTGCCTTTACAGCTCCGAAAACATGTTTCTGATATGCCGGTTTGCCGGTAAATCTGCCACCATGTTCAGGATAGTGAGCATTTTCCCGTCTCCAAAAATCAGGAGTATCTGTCATATAACATTGAGTATCCACCAATTCAGCAACAATATTTTTTGTTCCCATTATAAACGCTGCAGCCCCCGCACTCGCTGAATATTCAAGTGCATCTCCCGGAGCTCCCTGAGAGGTATCAGCACCTATTGCCAGTGCACATTCCATTACACCGGTTTTAACAAGATGCAAGGCAATGAACATACCTTCAGTACCCGCTTTACAGGCAAATTCAAGATCTGCCGTGTGAACATAAGGACAAATGCCCAATGCTTCAGAAACAATTGTTCCCGTAGGCTTAACAGCATAAGGATGCGATTCGCTTCCTACATAAACAGCTCCGATCAATTTCGGATCAATTCCTGCTCTTGCAAGAGCATTTTTTGCCGCACTAACTGCAAGTGTAGCAGTATCCTCATCAGGTGCAGGTACCGATTTTTCAAAAAGGTTCAATCCATTTGATAAAGCAGCTGCATCCGCTCCCCAAACCTTCGCTATCTCTTCAACCTTTATGCGATAACGAGGTATTTGTGTACCATATCCGATAATTCCAACCATATATGTAATCTTTTATTGTGAATAAATTTAAAAACTATTTTTTTCTATTTTTGATTCTTAAATCCAAATCTTAACTATTTTCCCTCTTTTCATCATATTCCCTTTACTCCCTCTAATCCCTTCTTCCCTTATTCAATCAAACCCAATGATGCTCCCCCTTCAACCATTTGACCGGAAGTAACATTTATTTTACTTATAACTCCATCTTTACCGGCAATTATATTATTCTCCATCTTCATTGCTTCAATTATCATAACAACTGCTCCTTTGGATATCTTTGCACCTTTCTTAGTGTTTATCTTTATTACTTTGCCTGGCATTGGGGATATCAAAACACCCGAACCGTCACCAAAATCTTCTTCAAACGACCTGGTATCCATATCATCCTGCAAATAATCTCTTCTGATTATCTCAAAAATATTCCCTTGATATGTAATATAATAATGGAATATACTTTTCTTAGAAATAAATGCGTGAACAGGTTTATTATTTATGTATATATCAATTTCCCCATTTGATATTCTGTTAGATTTTACTAAATATTCCCGTTCTTCTAATTCCGTTATAAATTCTCCATTTTTATTGTAATAAACATTTACTTCTTTTTCCTCTCCGTTAACCTGTACAGGTATTTTAATTATATTTCTCCAATAACCTATATAATTCCAAATAAATTGTTTTTCCATATCAAAAGAGAAATGATCGGATTTTTTTTTATGTAAGATATAAGCTGCAAAAACCAGTACAGGAACAAACAAAGCCAATTTATGCTTTTTTCTTTTTATACTATCAATGATTGCAGAACTTTTCTCAGAACAGAATAGTGTAGATATCTGATTATTCCTATACTTTTCATGTTGTAAAACCCCAATTAAGAACTCAATATTTGTTTGAATGCCATGAATTACATATTCAGATAATGCTGATTCAAGCTTACCTATTGCTTCATTCCTGTTATTACCATAAACAATTAATTTGCTTATCATCGGATCGTATAAACTTTTAATCTCTGCAGCTTCTTTAACAGCAGTATCCACCCTGGTATTCTTACCTGCCGGTTCTTTATAAAATGTCATTTTTCCCGGTGACGGCAGGAAACTGTTTGAGGGATCTTCTGCATATATTCTGGCTTCAATAGCGTGACCTTTTTGTGCAATATCTTTTTGTTTATAACGCAAGGGATTTCCTGCACTAATGAGTATCTGCTCCTTAACCAGATCAAGCCCTGTTGTAAGTTCTGTTACCGGATGTTCAACCTGTATCCGTGTATTCATTTCGAGAAAGAAAAAATTCAGATTCTTATCAACCAGGAATTCTATTGTACCTGCATTATTATACCCCGTTTTCTTACATATTTTAACTGCTGTTTCACCCATCTTCTCACGGATTTTGGGTGATAATGTAACTGAAGGAGATTCTTCAATAATTTTCTGGTAACGTCTTTGTATTGAACATTCTCTCTCAAAAACATGTATTGCATTCCCGAAATTATCACCAAGAACCTGAAACTCTATATGTCTTGATTCATCAAGGTACTTTTCAATATAAACAGTCCCATCACCAAAATATTTTTCGGCTTCCCTGGCCGTTGATTCTAACCCTTCACGAAGCTGTTTTTCATCCCTGACAATCCTCATCCCTTTACCACCACCACCAGCAGCAGCTTTCAATAAAAGGGGAAATGATATCTTCTTTCCTGCTTTTATCAATGACTCAGTATCCTTGCCTACAGCACCCTCAATAAGTGGAATATTAATACTTCTAATAAAACTTCTGGCTTCAATTTTATTTCCCATTAAAGCAATCACTTTACCCGAAGGCCCGATAAATATTATACCTGAACTCTCACACGCATTAACAAATTCAGGATTCTCAGCAAGAAAACCATAACCCGGATGAATTGCTTCACAACCAGCTTTCAGGGCAATCTTTATTATCTTTTCAATGTTTAAATATGTTTCAGCAAGACTTTCAATCCCTATACAGTATGATTCATCTGCAACTTTAACATGAAACGAATCAGCATCCACTTCAGAATATATAGCTACTGTCCTTATACCCATTTCTTTAGCAGTACGCATCACACGAATTGCAATTTCCCCTCTGTTTGCTACAAGTATTTTTTTAAATAATTTCATAACTCATAATTTCTCAATCTTAACCCTGGCATTTTTCCTCGAATATTTTTCCTCTTCCTTTCTTAAACTTCAAACCTCAAACCTCAAACTTCTTTTCTTCCTACTACTTACTTCTTCCGGGATACCCATTTTGGAATTCTTTTTTCAAGAAAAGCCTGCATTCCTTCCTGGCCCTCTTCTGATTTTCTTATCTCTGCAATTATTCTTGCCGTTTCCTCCAGTGCCCGATCTAATGTCAGCTTGTTTGATATATTGTATATTAATTTTTTGCAATGCTCAATTGCCTTTGGTCCACTGGTCTGTAATTTTTCGATAACCGATTTAATATATGATTCCTGCTCATTAACGTTAAGTGATTTGTTAACCAGACGGAACGATTCTGCCTCTTTTCCTTTTATTCGCCTGCCTGTCAACATCAGTTCCCTTGCCGCAAATTCACCAATTCTTTTTATTACATATGGAGAAATACATGCAGGTATAATTCCAATTTTTACTTCGCTAAGAGAAAAAACCGTGTCATGATCACAATATGCCATATCACATGCGGCAAGTAAACCATTAGCCCCTCCAATAGCAGCTCCGTGAACCACTGCTATTGTTGGTTTATTGCATGTATAAATGGTATGGAAGCATTTTGAAAGCTGGTAACTTTCATTGTAGTTTTGCTCATATGTATAATTTGCAACATCCTTCATCCAATTAAGATCAGCTCCTGAACAAAAAGATTCCCCTTTTCCTTTAAAAATTACCACCCTGATTTTATCCAGCTTATTAATTTCCTCAAAGCAGTCAATCAGCTCCGAGATCATTATTTCATTAAAGGCATTATGTATCTCCGGTCTGTTAAGCCATATAACAGCTACATCATCTTCAAAATCTACTAAAAGAGTTGTGAATTCTCTCATAATTTACTTTCATGCCGACTGCCGGCTTTGGACTGGTTTACATCCTGAACACTCCGAATTTTGGATCAGGGAACCTCCTGTTAAGAGACATTGATATCCCCATTGCCAATATTTTCCTTGTATCCACCTGGTCAATTATTCCGTCATCCCATAATCGCGATGTGCTATAGTAAGCAGAACCTTCGTAATTATACTTTTTTAATATCTCGGTTCTTAGTTTTATTAGTTCCTTCTCAGGAGTTTTTTTGTTTTTTGCTATATACTGATCTCTTTTTATTGTTACCAGTACATCAGCTGCCTGATCGCCACCCATTACAGATATTCTGGCATTCGGCCACATAAATAACAATCTTGGTTCGTATGCCCTGCCAGCCATTGCATAATTACCTGCTCCAAATGATCCACCAAAAATTATTGAAAACTTAGGTACCGTAGCATTTGCTACTGCATGCACCAACTTGGCTCCATCCCTTGCAATACCTTGCTTTTCATACTTTCTGCCAACAATAAAGCCTGTAATATTCTGCAGGAAAATGATCGGTATTTTTCTCTGTGTACATAACTCAATAAAATGAGTTCCTTTCAGAGAAGTTTCAGAGAATAATACTCCATTATTTGCAAGAATTCCAACAGGATAACCCATAATTCTTGCAAATCCGGTTGTCATTGTTGGGGCATAACGCTGTTTAAACTCATGAAACTTGCTACCATCAACAATTCGCATAATAATTTCTTTTGAATCGACTGATTGCTTTATATCAACAGGAGCTATTCCATACAATTCTTCAGGATCGTATGCAGGTTCTTCAATTGAAGCAAGATCAAGTGCTTGCCTTTCGGGGAGTGGAAGTGTTTCGAAAATATTTCTGCAAATCTGAATTGCATGCTTATCATTATTAGCAAAATGATCAGAGACACCTGAAGCAGAAGTGTGAATATCAGCACCACCAAGCTCCTCGGCAGTAACTTCCTCACCTGTAGCAGCCTTAACTAATGGAGGACCACCAATAAAAATTGTTCCTTGTTTTTTTACGATAATTGTCTCGTCACTCATAGCAGGAACATAAGCACCACCGGCAGTACAGGATCCCATAACAATAGATAATTGTGGTATTCCTTCTGCCGATAACCTTGCCTGGTTAAAGAAAATCCTGCCGAAATCATATTTGTCCGGAAAAACTTTTGCCTGATCAGGTAAAAAAACTCCACCCGAATCTACCATATAGACACAAGGTAAACGGTTTTCCATAGCAATTTCCTGCGCACGAATGTGTTTCTTTATTGTTTCAGAAATATATGTTCCGCCTTTAACTGTAGCATCATTAGCTACAATTATTGTCTCCCTGCCATGAATAATACCTATCCCTGTAACAATTCCTGCCGATGGGAATTTATTATCATACTGATTGTAAGCTGCCAGTGCCGAAAGCTCCAGGAAAGGTGTATCCGGATCAATTAATAAATCTATTCTTTCACGTGCAAGCAACTTACCTCTCGACCTGTGTTTATCAATAGCATTTTTCCCTCCGCCCTCCTGTAATTTGCGAATTTCCTTTTTATATTCTTCAACCAATTTTAAATTCGCTTCCCTTTTCTCCTTGAATCCGGTCGAATTTGTGGAAATGTTAGAACTAAGTTTATACAAATTTTGATAATTAATTATTTTCAGGAATATACTAATAATAATCTAAATTCTTACTTTTATGTCGAAAAACATTACATGAATATTTTCAAAGAAATAGATAAATTATTGAGTGACAATCGTTCAGGCTCATCAGCACTTCTTGCCAGACTGTTGGATCTGTTGGAGGAATATCATAATGATATCGGAAATTATTCTATACAGGATATGAAGAGTATTTTAAACCGTCTAATTGATGGTTTCCCTGGTTTTTCAATTTATTTTCATTTTTACAGGGCATTCAATAATAGGCTTAAAGTACTTGAAGGATACCGGTTCCCGGCCAGAGAAATAATGAAAGAAATGTCACAGTTCCTGTTATCCTATAAAAGTAAATGGAAAGATGTTAATGACAGAATAGCTGCATCAGTAATTAGTAGCCTTGATTTGAAGAATAAAAAAGTTCTGTTGCATAGTAATAGTTTAACTATCAGATCAGTTTTTAATATATTATGTAAAAAGAATATTTGTCCTGATATCATACAAACTGTCTCATATCCGGCAAAAGAAGGGATACTTCAGGCAAAGTTCCTTGCAAGAAAAAAATTGAATATTACATTGATAACCGATGCATCAGTTAGTTTACATATACCAGCAATTGATTACGCTATACTTGGCGCAGATGCGATTTTTGAAAAGAGTTTTGTTAATAAAACAGGCAGTATGCTCATTGCACTTGCATGCAAATACTATAATAAAGATCTTTATGTCTTTTCTGATTCAAGAAAAAAAACAGACAGGGATATTACTTCCGGAACATTTTTTGAAAGGTTAAAGAACGAAAAGGAAAAATCACCTAACGAAATCCTGTCAAATGCTCCTGAAAATATTCATCCCTCAAACCGTTATTTTGAAGAGATACCAGCTTCACTTGTTTCCAGGTTTTTCTACGAAGAATAAAGGCTACTAAATTGCACCTATTCTTCTCCTCGTCTTCCCACTCAACTTACTTAACTACTCAACTACTCAACACACTGCATCACCCCATAATATTCGCGTGCCAAATAAGAAATGAGTATAAACCAAATCTCACGAATCTAAAACATGCATATAATAAAAGCTTTTTGAATGGATACCTTGCACTCCCAACAATCATACAAATAGCTGAGAAAGGTATTGGTGTCATACTGGCAACAGCAATTAAATAAAGACCAAACCGGTTTGCTGTTCCATGATATTTATATAAAAACTTTTCGTGAAGATATCTATACCACCTTGTCCTGTTAAAGAATACCCCAATCCAGTAACCTAATACACCTGCCATATAAGAAATAACAGCAAGTAATAATACAATAAGACCATAATGCAAAGGGTTGGTGTATTGAAGCGACCAGAGCATGAAAAACTCAGGAGGGATGATCCCGAATACAACCTCTGAAAAGATATATACAAAAAGAACTAATACCGGCTTATCCTGAATTGAATTTATAATAGGAGAAGATTTCAGATCAATCCCATTCTTGATCAGAATAAATACTACAAGAAAAAGTGCAAGCCAGAAAATCCCATTAAGCAGATTCTTTATTAAGAAGGTCCATTTATCGTTTATCTTCAACATAAGGAGCCAAAGTTAACAATTACTCCCATACTCCTGCAACAGGCTCACCGCAATACTCACACTTTCCATTCTTAATATGGTTTGACAGAATACTGTATCCACGTCGTTTTATAATAATCTTATTACAATTATGGCAGAAAGTATTTTCGGCATCTGTTCCCGGAACATTACCAATGTAAACATATTTTATCCCTGCATCCAATGCAATTTCCCTTGCCTTAGTTAGAGTTGACAGGGGAGTAGGAGGTAGTTGTGTTAATTTATATAAAGGCTGAAAACGACTGAAATGCAACGGGTTATCAGCAAATCCATTCTTAAACAACCAATCACACATCTCCTTTATCATATCAAAATCATCAGTCCAACCCGGGACAATAAGATTTGTAATTTCTAACCATACTCCAACCTCATTCAAAATCTTAAGAGTACGAAGCACTGGTTCAAGTTTTCCTGCATTTAACTTCAGGTATATACTGTCTTTAAACGACTTAAGATCAATATTAGCAGCATCAATTACACTGGCAAGTTTTCTCAGGGGTTCTTCGTTGATATATCCGGCTGAAACCAGTACGTTTTTTATTCCTGCCTTGTGCGCTAATATTGAAGTATCGTAAGTATATTCAAAAAATGTAATTGGTTCGGAATACGTATATGCTATTGATTCACAATCACTTTCAATAGCAGCCTCAATAACTTTATCCGGCATCAGGTCAAAATTCCTTGTTTCACGCGGACTTTTCTGTGAGATTGACCAGTTCTGGCAGTTGAGACATGCAAGATTACAGCCTGCAGTTGCAATTGAGAAAGCACTGCTTTCGGGTAAAAAATGTAATAATGGTTTCTTTTCTATCGGGTCAATATGCACAGCGCATGGATTTCCATATGCTATAGTGTATAATTTACCCTTATAGTTGAGATGATTGTGACAATCGCCCAACTCACCCTCTTTTATTGTACATTCATTAGGACATTGTAAACATTTTAATCCACGCGGAGTGACAGTGTAATACATTGCCTCACGGCTCCATTTCCACAGCTTTTCAGGAGGATTATTTACGGTTGAAACCGGGGGCTTCCCAAACAAACTGTTCATTGGAGCACAGGCAATACCACCTATACCTGCCAGCGTATATTTCATGAATTGTCTTTTGCTAATCTCTTTTTTTGATTTTTTCATCCTTATTAAACGTTAATAACAACTCTTAACAGTTAACTCTAAGCTCTTTGCTCTTCACTCTCAGCCATTTGCTCTTTCCTTAGATTTTTTTCCTGTTCACCCATGTAATACCCGCGAACAAAACATTAACCAATCCCACTGCAATTGAAACTTTAGCCAGTCCGATAAGGGGAATAAGGAACGCAGACACAATAAGAGCTCCAAATGCTGAGCCAGCCAGATCAGCACTATAGATACCTGAAGTAACAGCAGGAACACCCCCTTTCTGTATATGGCTGCCTATTGAAAATAATGTACCTACAAGGAATGAGATAACTATCGTTAGAATAAAAAAGATAAAATGTACAATAAACGGGTAACCGGTAATGGGTTTTACAGCATTAATAACCAGGGGTAATAATAATGCAAATAACCCAATTGCTAATTGATTACCGCTGTAACTAACCGATCCGGCAGCTTTAACTATTCTGCGGCCAGCCAATGCTCCAAGTGTAAGACCACCCATAAAAACAGCTATAATAACACCGGACATAAGGTACACATACCCATAAATTATCTGAAAAGTAATAAGCAGTATTACTTCCAGTGATGAAGCAGCAAAACCTCCGGTAAACATACCTGCCTGTATTAAATTTAACCGACTCATTAAGAATAGCATCACTATTAATATAATACCGCCAAATACCCACATATTAAGCTGATAATAGCTAAGCCAGGAAGATATCTGGTGAAAATAGGCAGAAGGTTCAAAATCCCTGTTAATACCGGCATCCTTATCTAACTGGTTCATAAAGAAATTACTCCGGTCTTTTAGAAGTGAGTCGTCAATATAGTAACGATTAACATACTGATTCTCAATACCCTTTTCTTCAATTTTGCCGGTAATATCAAAACCAACAACATTATTTGATGCCACGTAAAAGTTTTTTTCACCGGGGATCAATATTACATTTCTAAAAACTTGTTTTAGAGTATTGAGTATCAAGGAATTTACAATATTTGCTTCCTCACCTGCATAATTTCCTGTGGAAGGAAGATTAATTGATAATACACCGGCATCAGACATACAAAATTGAATCTGACGAAAAAATTCTATTGTATAATACCTGTTTAAACTGGCAGTTGAGGGCGGAGGCAGGTTTGCCAGAATAATATCGTACGGATCATGATCATCCTTAAGAAACAACCTGACATCCTTATTATAGATATGTATTCTATTGTCTTTCAATTTGTCATAATATTTCTCGCTAATCTTTACCAGCCAGGGATTAATTTCAACATAATCAACCATTTTTACAGCGGGGTATTTCATTATCTCCTGCATCATTCCGGATACTTCTCCTGATATCACAAGTATATTTTGCGGTTTTTCATGCTGCACCATTGCATAGTGAACAGCCTCTTCATTGTTAATAAAATCCAGGGTATTAAACAATAAGACCTGGTTTTCGTAGAAATTATACTGTTCACCTGTTTTAGTCACTGCCAGATTTCCAAAAGGTGTTTCTTTCAGGTACACAATATCCTGGTTTGGAAAGAGAAACCCTTTTGCAAACCGGTCGAAAGGGATAAGAAAAGTAATCCCGGAAACCAAAATCACAATGATAATGGATAGAATTAATACAATAGTTTTCCTGTAAAACAAATTAACCCATAAAGCAACAAAAAGATTTAAAATAAGTAAAATAGCAAGTATCTGGAAAGGTGATATCAAAAATACAAGAATAAAGCTGAACAATATTCCACCAATAAGACTTCCGGAAGACTCCAGTGCATAGGCAATATCAATGCGTTTACTTTTGTGAACAGAGGAAAGTCCGAAAGTAAAAAAAGTAAATAAAAACCCTGACAGCAAGCAAAAAGGAAGTAGTAAAATAAATGATGCAGCAAATATTTCAAAAACCCCAACAAGACTACCGGGCAAGAAAACAGAATTTCTTAAATAGTTAAGTAGGAATACTGTAATGAATGGTAGTATCCCCATACCAATTTGTGCAAAAAATGATACACGAACAGTATCTTTGATACGATTCAAAAACCTTCCCAAATATGATCCAAATCCTGTAATTAGCATCCAATTTGCCAGGATAATACCAATTACAAGCTCATTACCCATAAAAACAGACAAAAACTCCCGCAGGATAATTATCTGGGTTACAAGGGATGTAATTCCCAGTACAATCAATGATACAGAGAACCCTTTTATTCCTGTCATAGCAAACCCATTATTATTGTGGTATTTCAGGTCATTCTGTTTTTCCGGTTTGTTTATTTTTCTCCTAAAAATATTAGTATAGTATTTTATATGCCACGTAAAGTGAAATATTGCTATCATCACCATGCTTATGCCAAAATCAACATGGAATATAGTTATTTGATCAACCCATGGAATATCCAGCTTGTAATTGATCTTGACAGCCATGATAATACCAAGCAATGCTGTACAAAAAAACGACAAACCCAGCAAAACATTCCATATTCTCCTGTGAGTAACAACTCTGATTAAACCTATCCTTGATATAGTAAAACTTAACAGATACAATATCAGCGCTATAATTCCAATTGATATAATAGGGTAGGGGGTTGACATTTTTAACAAAAAGAATTAATTTGATTAACGAAAAACGAATATGGAATAATGAATTTAGAAGTAGTTCATAAATCAAAAATCGTTTTCCGAAAACACAATAGCTTCATAGATATAAATATCAGCATCTTTCCAGCCATCCCAGCCAATCCGGGCTTTATCCCTGGCACAATGACCAAGAAATTCTTCTTTTGTCCAACCTGATTCATCAGCAACCTGTGGAAGAAAAGTACCTGATCTGCCATTTTTCACAATATAGATGCCATGTTTTCCAAGAGTTATTTCATCTATTGACCGGATCTTTTTCATTGGAGTGAGAACAGATATCTCCAGTTCAATACCAGCCAGTTCATCTGGCGTAACCGGTTTAAACCTGTAATCCTTCGATGAAGCGGAAATTGCCATTTCAGAAATCACTTTATATAACGGTATTTTTGCATTAAACTGTCCAATACATCCTCTTAGTTTACCATCGTTTGAGTGAAGGGTTACAAACGCCCCTGCCGGTGTATGAAGCCGACTGGAAAATCCTTTATCATCTATATTTATAATTTTTCCTTTTTTAATATATGTTTCAATTGTATTCCGTGCAATTTTTAACAGTTCAACTTTGTCTTTCTTATCAAGAGAAAAACCTGTTTCTTCCTTTTTAGTTTCGCTGCTTGTAATACAAATTGACCAATATCCAACCACACGCAATGAATCACCATAAGCAATATCACCAGAGTTCATGTATTTAACCTTATGGTAGGTTATATTCTTATCTTCCTCAGTCATATACATTAATGTAAGTACAGAGGTCCAACCACACATACTGGTGACAAGGTTTTCTATACCTTCTGCTTCATGTTTACCAATTGTTTTAAGAAGTTCCCGTGGCGAATTGGAGACAACAGCATCAGCAGTTCTATTATCAATTCTTACAGCATTTGCCTGTGAGGGATAATGAGAGAAGTCAGTACTAATAACAAATAAGTTTTCGTCTGTAAAGTAAGGTTTTAGAGCATTTGCAATTTTTTCTGCTGTTTTTGGAGCTTGAGTTCCCAATACAATAGGAACAATTGAAAATTCATTGTTCAGCCAATACTGCAGAAAGGGTAGCTGTACCTCCAGACTATGTTCACCCAGGTGGGCATTCCCATTAAAAGAGAAAACATCGTAGCCATTTATTAATTTAGTTGCTAATGGTATATCAACCTTTACTTCACCTAAAGGTGTAATATAATTACCAATATTATAAATCGATGCACCACTAAACATGGTTCTGTGGCTTGAACCGATTATAAATATATTTTTATACTTTTTATCCCGATCAAGCTGCTTATATGAGTTTGCAGCAACTTCGCCGGAAAATACGTAACCTGCATGAGGGGAGAGGATTGCAGCAACCCGATCTTTACTTACTACCGGAGTTGCTTTGCTGAAAAATTCTTCCAGCATTTTTTCCAAATCTTTCTTGTTCCCAGGGTAAAATTGTCCTGCAACTACCGGTTGCCGGTTAATTAATTTCTGATCTGATTGGGAAAAAATTGAAAACATAACAATAAGAAGTATTGAATTAATGATTTTCATTTGCGATATATATTTACTTTACATTTCATCTTTACCAGATTCGCACGGCCGTGCGAATCTACTACTCCCCCAGGCATGTTCCGACATAACGGGCACTTCTTATCCATGGATGATCAGGAGGAACAGTTTTACGTATTCCAATCACTTTCTCAAGTGGTACTGCTTCTGCACCATCTCCTTTAGCTGCTACCATTATACCGAACTGTTCATTTTGAATATATTCAACACATGCAGTTCCAAGTCTGGTTGCAAGAAGCCTGTCAGCAGGCGAGGGTGTACCTCCTCGTTGCAGGTGTCCAAGGATTGTAAGTCGTGACTCAAGACCCGTAATCTTTTCAAGGGTACTTGCAATTTCAGTAGTTTTTCCCGTATATTGCTTATCAAGTTCTTTTAATTTTTCTTTTAGTTTCAATATTTCGTTTTTATCTTTTGTACCGTGCAGTTCTTTTTTTGTTTCCTCAATTTTTTTTATTCCCTCTCGTGAAATAGCACCTTCAGCCACAGCTACAATACTAAAACTTTTACCTCCACGACTTCTTTCAAGTATTGATTCAGCAACAGCATCAATATTGTAAGGTATCTCGGGAATAAGTACCACATCAGCGCCACCTGCCACCCCTGCACCGAGTGCCAGCCAGCCGGTCCTGTGACCCATTATTTCAACCACTATAATTCTGTGATGACTATGAGCAGTACTATGCAATCGATCAATTGCATCGACAGCAATTCCAAGAGCTGTATCAAATCCGAAAGTAGTATCAGTACAGGCAATATCATTATCAATTGTTTTTGGTAATGTAACAATATTAAGACCTTTTTCCGCCAATTTATAGGCATTCTTTTGAGTACCTCCCCCCCCCAGACAAACAAGAGCATCGAGATGGTGATGGCGGAAATTTTCTACAATAACATCTGTCATATCCATCAGTTTCCCTCCAATATTCATCTTATGAGGTTTTTCACGGCTTGTTCCAAGTATTGTTCCACCCAGGGTGATTATCCCTGATAATCTACTACTATCCAGTATTGTCGTCCTGTTTTCCATAAGTCCCCTGAAGCCATCATGAAATCCTATTACCTGCATATCGTATTTACCCAGTGCAGCTTTTCCAATTCCACGAATAGCAGCATTTAAGCCAGGAGAATCACCTCCGGAAGTTAATATTCCAATGTATTTAGCCATATTGTTGTATAATTGAAATTAATTAAAGCGTAATTCTTCTTTATTTTCCTTCTTCCCTTAGCCTTCTTCAATAAGCCATATTCCTGTTCCTGTACTTTGAATTATGCGTGATCTCTTTTCCCAACCAAGGTGGAGGATCAAACTCAAGAGCTTGCTTTTCATTGGGAAACTCAATCTCAGCAATCACCAGCCCGGCATATTTGCCTGCGAATTCATCAATATATATCTTTCGTGAACCGTAAGTAATTGAGTATCGTTGTTTTTCAATACGCTTGCCCTCTGTATGCGGCCATAAATTATTAAAAGGTGCTTTAGTGATCTCTGTTTCAATCTCTTTTCGTTTTAACGATCCCTCTCCTTTTATAGTCAAATAGTACTTTTTTCCCATTGACCTGATTCTAAGTTCCGGACCATTTTTACACAGGATCAGGTATCCCTGGCTAATATTTACAGGTTTTGTTCTTGTAATATCGCCCGGTAATCGCTCAATAAGGAATTTTCTTTCAATTTCCCAACCCATCTTTTTTTTACGTAAATTAATGGTTTATACTTAAATTTCCAAACTTCGGAGCATAAAAAGCTAATAGAAACTGGTTTGAAATAATATTTTTT
>JAGGXD010000233.1 GCA_021163295.1 Bacteroidales bacterium | reverse complement strand
TTAGAGTCATGTGCTTCACCGTATGCCTGAACATCCGCGACAAAATGATCCGTAATTCGAATTGTGGCTTTCAGGCTATTTAAGCCTGCAGTTTCACTCAAAATAGCAATCTTTGGTTTAATCGCATCTATAATGCTGGCTGATAGCTCGATCAAATTTACATGCGTAGTGTTGTGATCATAGTCAATTTGAATTTGCTCCATCACTATATACCCTAAAGATTCCGTGCAATTGCACGATTATTGAGATTTGTGCTAACGCAACGATAACCGGCCGGGCGGCGTTTTATCGCCCAGTCGGGTTTATTGTTTTGTTAGGAAAAATTTTTGGATATTTCTCGATAATGTTCACGGAGTGAATCTAACTCCTCTAAATCCTTTTTATGATATTTTTTTATTTCAAGATTTAGCCACTGATTAAAAGCATCCACTTTATGAATATATGCTTCTACGAAATTATAAATTCTAATTTTTTCTGGTTGAGATGAAAGATATCGTTTACTTAAAGTAGTCCAATTATCCCAATCAAGCATTAAATCTCTATTTAAAAAGACTGTTGTTTCTAAATCAGGTTGTAACATCAAACCTGTGTACGGTAATCCATTATGTAATATAAAGTTCCTCAAATCCTGGATAAACTTACTTAATCCATCATCTCTAAATTCATCTTTTATTTTTTGAGTATATAATTTTTGGATTACTGTTCCAGTATAATGCCTTTTAATAAAAATTCTTGTATGATCTATAAGAGTCTTCGCTGAAGCAAGAAAGTTGTGAAGTAATCTGTTTATTTTATCCTGGTATTTTTCAGTGGCCTCCACATTGTTTTGATCCATTAATTCTAATGCGTTTTTAAGATTTTCGAAATGCAGTAGCTCTTTTGATAATTCAGCAAAATTGCCACTCAATATTGAAATACAGCTATTGTGATAATTCATTCTGTCTATGCATTTTATGCCATCAGAATTTCTTATCTTATCCTTTAACTGAATTATTTCTTCACGTTTCATTTTTTCTAACATCATATTCTACAAATTAATATCATAACAAGTCCAGGCTATTGTAAAGAAAATTCCAACAAGGAAACCCCCTCAATTTCGAACTTGGCTTAAGGAAATATGTTGGATAGTATATTTATTAGAGGGAAGAAAGGGGTCAGCCCTGGAAAATAGAAATTAGCTTCTTTACCTGATTTCTTATCTTCCTGTTCTCCTCCATCAACCTTCCTATCTTTATACCCGCCTTACTCACCGCCTGCGCCTTCCTTCTGATTGCAGTCGGTAAGGTCGTGCCATAATGCAAGAATTATAGTATCTTAGAAGGCAATGTCAAAGATTAAATTCTAATTTCCAGGGCTGACCCCTTTACTTTTGTGCTAACGGCTGAGTTCAGGGGCAAGCGGATTTTTTGCAATCAGCCTGGATTAACCGACACTGTTAATTTGAAAAACAGAACTTCGATAAGCCGCACAGGCAGCTTGTCCCTTGAAACGATTTGTTATGTGATTTTATATGCTATTTTCGGTAGTTATGATAATAAATACACTTTTGGCTGTGTCAAATAATATGTGAATTGCATATGCAAAAATAGCAATTAAGGCAGTGTCCCAAATAAAGCTAGAGTAGGCAAGATGTTGTTTTATTACTGTGCTATCGCGAAGCACTAACATTAAAATACTTAACGGAATAAGAGAAACCTGTTCATAAAGCGAAATTCGTAGTGAGTTGAGTGTATTATCAAACCTAACCCCAAACTTGTCTTTTAATTCCCTAAGTTTAACCATTATGATGCTCATAGTGGTAGTATTTATCGCAAGAAGTGCAACGAGAAGAGTAATAAGATTCTTTTCTAAAAATGATACCAGGAATACACTGTCCAATTTAATTGTAATCCAGCTGATAATTGTACTGATAACAAGATATAAGCATACATTTTTTACCACTTCCATCATACAAGAATTCCTTTGAAAATTTCGCCCAATTCATGTGAAGTAGCATTTTTAATTTTAAATTCATCTATTTCATATTCATCAATGCAATCAGATGTGTAAAATTTTCGCTTATATCCTTTTATTTTTAATGATATATTACCTCCTCCTTCAGAAGCATAGTCAACAAGACTGTTGACAAACTCATCATCTTGGGAAAAATTTAAATTAGAAGATTTATCGCTATTTAACTCAAGCTTTGTTTCTTGTGTATTTGTGGTTGCATTTAGCTGTTTTAAGTCAAGATTTAAGGAATGAGAAATGTTCGACATATTCGGTGAAATCATGTCAAAGCATGTCTGTGTTATCCCGGTAGGATGTTTATCTACGATGTCCCAAAAAGATTGCTTCATAAAAATTGGGTTGATATGTATTTTTAGATAATATTTTTCTAATACTGAGTTAATACTTTGTTCTAATAAATTCGCTACTGTATGAGTGCTGCTAAATGCTTTACGGTTAAACTGAATAGCTATTTTTTGGATATCTGCTTTGTTGTTGATAACAACATGTAAATTAGGCCAATTATCTATTTCCTCTTCGGTAAAGTCAGGCTTGTCCCTACTAAATATGCGATTGACTCCCACCTTTAAAATAATGATATCGTCTTCATTCAGGATAATTTTATGGATTAACTCTGCTCGCTGATAAATTAATTTTTTTATTTCTTGAATAGCTTTACCAAAGAATTCATTTTTTCTCGCTTTAAGCTCATCGATGTTTTCGACACCAAATTCAAAGAATAAAGGAATCTGCTGAGAAAGAGGTAAAATCTGATAGCGATAAATGTGAAAAGAAAATTGAGGGCTTTGGTTCATATTTGATTAAATCTCCTTATTGTTCCACACATAACGATAAGGTCAGCTGGACCTGTTTGTTCTGTTGCCGCCCTCGTGTCATTCCTCCTTTTCGGAATATTGGCATGCAACGCCATTTGTAACGAATGTAAGTAGCTACGGACCCAGACTTGCCCACGGCACTTTCTCAACCTGACCTACAATTTTCGAAGTGATTCTATTACTGTAGCTTCCAGAAAATCCCATCAAGTTCAACAAGACAAGTTCAATGTACCACATGTAAAGGCTAAGGGCTTCATGATAAAATAATCCGTCCATTATTACACCACTACCTTTAGCCTTATTGACAGGATGCACCAGATTATTTCTAATAGATGCGATCGTTTGTGGCCCGTCAGCACACGCAAACGCAGCGGCAAAGGCTGCGAGG
>JAGGXD010000118.1 GCA_021163295.1 Bacteroidales bacterium | reverse complement strand
GGATAGCGGCATTTAGAACTTTCAAAAAAAGGAGGCGGAAAATGATAACAGTTTACATTCCAAAGGACAGCCCTTCATAAAAACAGCTGTTCTCAACCCTGGGCCATTTTGCAGAGTGAATTTCTGAAGAGTAAAGACTGAAAACTGGTATGGTGTTTGAGCAATTAAAAAAGCCCGGACCAGTTATAAAATGATCCGGGCTTTTCTGCTGAATATTGTTACCATCAAATTATATATAACTTTGTTCAGGACATTTCAATTAACCCTAATTCAACAAACACATCGCGCCATATCTTTGAAACATGTTCAATGGTACACTCATGAAGAAACTCTTCAGCTTTCTTATATGCATTTGCCGACATACGCCTATACAATTCATCATCATTTAATAATCTCACGACAGCCCTTGCTGCCGCGTCAGTGTCACCTACTTCAGTCAAATATCCATTTTTACCATCTTCTACTAAATCTCGGGTATCTCCCACATCTGTTGCAACGACCGGCACACCAAAATTCATTGATTCAACCGCAACCATTGGAAGTCCTTCCCAAAAACTCGTCAGAAGGAAAACGCGTGCCGCAGCGTAATATTTATCAAGTTCTTTGCCGTGAAGAGGACCGGTAAACGTTACATCATTCTTTAATTGTAACCTATTTAAAAGCTTCAGCAAGTCCTTATTTAGTCTTTCTCCAATGATAACTGCGCTGAAAAATCCTCTTTGACGCTTCACCGCAGCAGCGATTTGAATCCATCCAAGAATGTTTTTACATGCATCAAAATTTCCAGCATATAACAGGTCTATTGTTTTTCCGTTCCCGTTCGTTCGTTCGGAAGGCTGCCAGACATTCTGGGGAATAAAAAATATCTGCCTGCCCCGGCAGTTCTTTTTATACGCTTCTAATGTTGTTCGACCTCGAAAACCGACAGCTACAGCGTGTCTCAGTGTCCATCCTCCCATAAAACTTTTTTTAATCCACGCCGGATCGGTTGTAACCAACTGTATCACCTTTTTATGTAAGAGGACTCCCGCCACGGCTGCATAGACCCCATGATACCGCTGATGGCAGCCTATTAAAATATCATAGCGATGTGCATTTTTAATAAGGGCAACAAGACGCCATAAATCACCGAGTGGGGCAAATCTGGTACACAAATTTGGCATTTTCATCCAGCGAATTTTTTCGCCCGAGAATGGCTGGCGTCGGTATAAATCAATTTCAAGAACCTCGGGTATTGCTTGCAAAGGTGCCAGTTTTTGCGCTAATTTTTTATCAGACAGCCCGCTTACAAAAGCCAATCTCAAATTTTAACTCCCTGAATACACATGGTTAATATCAACAATCATTGCTCTATCCCAGATGTCTTCAACCAGGCACCAACAGAGAGCAAGCGCCACAACAAGGCCTGGTGATCAACCTTTCCTGAAATGTGTTCACCCAGCAAGCCGTATACTTCATCAACATCAATCCAGCGATTAAACAACGGTAAGGCACTATAATTACTAAACCATTGTCGGGCAACTTCCGGTATTTCCTTACGAAGCCATACACCTACGGGAGTTGGGAATCCCATCTTCAAACGACGCTTCAATATGGCTTTCGGAATCCGTCCATTTGCAACTTCACGAAAAATCCACTTAGTCGTGCCACCGCGGATTTTCATCTGAGAAGGCAATGCCGATACATACTCTATTAGCCTGTGATCAAGAAAAGGAGACCGATTTTCGACACCAAACGCCATATTGACTCGATCCCCGTATCGCAGCAGTGCCGGCAACGAAGTATCTGTGACGGACCGGCGCAATGTGGAATTCAAATCACTGGATTCTTCCCATGTCGGCCTAATATCGGAGAATTGAGATGCCCACTCCGGCAGCAGAGGAACCCGGCGATTAATGTTAACTTTGCCTCTAACGCGTTCCCATATGAGGGGTAAAGAGTATTGACCCAGTATGTGACGATTTCCCCAGATTGTAAGCAGCAGATCCGGAGACTGGCGAATTTTTTGCCACAGTGTTGCTTCGCCCCAGGAGACGGGGAGGTAATACATATACCCACCGGCCAGTTCATCAGCCCCTTGACCGTCAATCAGCACTTTTACGCGACTGCTTGCAATCTCAGCGACTCGCCACAGAGAATATGGGCCTGGCAATTTACTGGGCTGGTCAAGATGATATATAAGTCGTTCGAAATCCTCATTGAATAGGGATGCGGCAGATACTGTTGCATTCGGTTCACAGCTTAAATGTCCGGTTGCGATATCAATGTACCGGGTTTCGCTGTAGCCAGGCTCCTCATACTCTGCTGAAAACACAAAGGGTTTATTCACACCGGATTCATTGAGGAGTGACAGAAGAAGCGTGCTGTCAAGGCCACCGCTCAGACTCAAACCCAATGGTGCGTCTGAACGCAAGCGAAGGCGCAGACTTTCATGAAGGAGTTCAGAAGTTCTGGCTACGGCTTCCTGCTCATCCACATCATATTGCTGATCTGATAAATTCCAGTAGCGTATAGGTTCCAACCCGCCCGCCCCAGGGATGAACAGCAGCGAGCTACCCGGCGGTAATTCCCGTATTCCCTCATAAAAGGTATGACCTTCGCGCTCCATTTCAGCATAAGCCAAAAAACGGAAAACCGTACGCTCATCCGGTCGCCAAGGTACTCCGGAAAGACCTCGCAAGCCCTTGATCTCCGAGCTAAAGGCTAACAAACCAGCGGTCGCATCTTGATATATATACAGGGGCTTTTTACCCAACCTGTCTCTCGACAGAAATAAACGCTTATCATCCCATATGGCGAATGCCCACATACCAATGAAACGCTCGACACAGGATTCACCCCACTGGCAATATGCAGCTAAAACAACTTCTGTATCGGAATCCGTTTTAAACTCGTGACCAAGTTCTTTCAACTCCTGTCGCAGTTCCAGGTAATTATAAATTTCCCCATTGTAGGTAATAACGGTACCGTTAATATCAACCATAGGCTGGTGGCCTTTAAAACTCAGATCTATAATCGAGAGCCGCACATGGCCCATACCCACACTGAAGGTAATACCATCATGGATCGTTGTACTGCACCACACACCATTGTCATCAGGACCTCGATGGGCCAATCTGCTGAGGGCACCTTGAAGCTCCGGAACAAGATTACTATTACCTTTACGAATAATACCAACAATACCGCACATCAATAAACCTTTCGAACACTTTGAAAAAGTGAAAACTTTAAGTTTTACGGAGAACCTAAGACCTTTGCAAAATGTTCAATTTTGTTCAAGTTCAAGGAAGAGGAAAAATTTAACCACAGAAATATATTGGATATTTCGAGGATTAAAATTTGAGCCTGACGCAGAAATTGAGCAAAAGGGGACGTTATGCAAAGGTCTCAACCTGAAGGTTTTATAAACTTAGTTTCTCACAGAGAATTCGCCACTGCCAGTCAACCAGATTGATTTTCTCTTCAAGCATTTTCTCTCGCCTGGATTGCATCTGCCGCCTAACATTTTCAAGATCTGCAAGCCACTCTCTAGCTGTAGCAATCAGCATGTCCGTCTCGTCAGGCAAGAAACCTTTGGTCAAGCCATATCTATTCTCAAGCTCTTCGAGGCAAGTTATTCGTCCGACAAATGTGTTACAACGCATACTCGGTACACCCAGCACAGATGCCTCAATAGTTACAGTCTGGCTGTCGCCGATGTACATTGAGGCAAACGCCAGAACATCATGCAGTTTCTCAGGAGGGAGTGGAAACTGGTATTTTTTAAACTCATCGTGCAGTTGTCCTTCCGTGGTTATCAACACTCTACCATGTTTAGAAAGGATATCTACCAGTGTTTGTACGGCTTCAAACGGTAATCCACCGGCACGTATATCATGATGAGCTTTAAGTGAGACAAAGCGAATGATAAAATAAGGTTTATCAATATCCAGCCCTATGGATCGGGGCACTGCAGGATCAGGCGTAAAATGGTCAGGATGAAGATATGCCAACTCATGGTACCCGGGATACATTAAATGTTTCGCTCCATAGTTTTCATGTCTCAAACAGTCAGGTGTGACCACATAATTGCATGTCGGGTAAACAAAATATGCAAACATGGGAACAATATTGGCATCATCTTCACCGAAAACAAAAGAAGGGCGATTGATTATTCTGCCCACAACCCCGATACTCATTGAGGTTCCAAGCAAGGCATCCGGTTTAAATTTGTAAGCTACCCGTAGCAGTTTAGCCGTCCGTTGCGAGAATTCCAGAAAACCGGCAATGATATTTCCCGAATATGCCCGACTCAGGACAATTTGTGGAATATCGTAAGCTTTACACAAATCGACAGTTACATCCTTATCTCGAGAAGCGGCTAAAACTTCTCCCCCCTCCCTTGCCACTTTCTTGATGAGGTTGCGAAAAAGGTGAACATGTGCCGGATGTCCTAGATCAAAAAGTAATTTCAACCAACTGTCTTTCTTTGCCCCAATTTGGCAGGCCATTAATCGATATTAAGATTTTAGCGCTCTATCACTCAATTAAATTTTTAGATACTTTTGAAAAGGATCATTGGGTAAGAGTATGTTCGATAATCGTTTTTTGTTTTTTGGGACAAAGAATATAGACAGGCTAGCAGAAACCAAATAAACAGGTGAATAAAATAGCATAAAACCATACTTAATTATCATAAAGACAGTGTGCCTCCATCCAAAATTATTATTAATAACATGATTATTATCTTTTATATCCGCATCCTTCTCAACAATATCATCGTCAATCAAAAAATTAGGAATGCCATTTATAATGGGATAAGTGTTGTTGCACTTCGAACAAACAAAAGAATCTTCAACTTCATTTAATTTCGAATGACAACGGGGGCAAACATACGATATTTTATCATAGTATGAATATTTAGCATCAGCGTTTTTTCTTAATACATATTTGACTTGATCACAATATATACGAGCTATCCTGCTATTATTCTCCAGAGATGAAAAAAAGTGTGCGACATTGGCTAAATTAGTCTTCGTAACAGAGCTTATAGCAGGTAAATATTTATAAAGCGCACCGTCATAAAAATATTCAATTAATGTTAAATCTGCATTTTTACAATATGATTTCATTTCTGCGAGTGTCGGAGCTTTATCTTTGTATCCTCGCGAGTATGAATAGTTTAATAACTTAGAAATCTTATCGTTTATATAATTATGAAAAAAATTGGTAGGTGAGTAGGATTCGTCATTTTCTGTGGCAACAATTGCAATCCCTTCTGGTTTCAAAACTCTATATATTTCGTTCAGCATCAATTGTGGATTTATTACATGTTCAATAACCTCTCGTGAAATCACCCTATCAAAGGAATTGTTGGGAAAAGGAAGCTTTTCTGCAATACCTAACGAAAAATAGCTAGGTGACTTGCCTGCAATTGCCTTTTTTAGCATCTCCTCAGAAATATCGATACTCCACAATTCAACATCGTTATTGATGTTTCTGATGTTTTTTTCGTCACTTCCAGCACCGCAACCTACTACCAGTATTTTTTGATTATCCGATGAAAGCGCTAATCGACTTAAGATGTGACAACTGAATCTCCTATAAAAATAACTGAAATATTTATTATTTCCAACACCTCGTTTCCAATCATAATTGTCAATATCTAATAATGGAAATCTTAAACCGTCACCTTCGTAAGAAGAGCATTTATAAATTCTATCAAACGCTGCTTTGTGTTGAGTTGGTTTCAAAGTAATCCTACTTGTTATGGCATCGTAAAGAAAAATAGTTATTAAAACACGTTAAGATATAAATCTTAGTCAAATTTCTTTGTTCCAGATTCATACCAATAAACCATGTTAACACTAAGACCACAAATGAACTACCTGTTGCAATTAACATTGATATCAAAAATCCCTCATTTTTAACAAGCATTGTGTTAATGAATACCAAAGAAAACACTATAATCACAAAACTCAAATTTTTTTTAAATTTGTATGGAATAGGATACACTCTCTGTGCAAAATAATAATATGCAAAGTTTTGCACCACATAACTTATAGAAAGAGCTATTGCTGCGCCCCAGGCAAAGAAGCGAGGCACAAAAAAGAGATATGCTAGAAAGCCTGTACAAAAGGCTACAAGTTGAGCGTATGAAATAAATTTTGTTCTCTTTGAAATCCCTATACCGATTGCAAGAATATCATTAGATCCTTGGAAAACGTAGCCAAAGACAATAATACCCACGATCGAATATGCAGCATGATATGCTGGAGGTGTTAAAATCACAAGAATCGGTTTCGCAAATATCCCGATTAAGGCACCCGTCACACCAAATCCAATCATGCAAAGACTGTATATACCTGAATAAATGTCTCTCGAATTCTTATCTTTCATTATAGACATAGCATAAGGACTATAGGCAAGACGATAAGTCATCAAAAGCATTGTTAGCAACGAGGCAATCCTTAGAGCTATGTTGTAATAACCAAGCTGGGATAATATGCAAAAATAATTTATAAAAAATAAACCAATTTGGGAAAGCCCCCAACTTAAAAACACTGATGGGAATTGCGGTAAACTGTATGAAAGAAAACGACGCATCATTTGTGGAGAAAAATTAAGTGTATGGTACTTATATACAAAACTAAATGAAAGAAGGCATGCCATTATATTGGAAAGGGAATATGCCCACATAAACCCGATAATTCCATAATTCAAAACAACAATAAATAAAAGGATCAAACAGAAATTACTGATAAATTGGAAAACACTGACCAAAGCATATTTCTTCGGTTCTCTAAGCATTCGCAGGACAGCAAGGAAATTTACGTTCAAAAATCCAAAAGGTATCCCGAAAGATATTATTTTAAGATATGTTTCATAATTGTATTTGGGGGGCACAAGATTTACTTTCCTTATGCTGACTAAAATATTTTCAATATAAGGACTCCCCAGATAAAGACATACAAATAAGAAAACGGAAATAAAAATATTGAAATAAAGGGCCGTAGAAAGCACCTCTTCTTTTTTATCAAAGCTGTCGTATTCAAAAAAATAACGAAAAACACCCGATACTAAATTGAACCCTGACACCATTATGAAAAAGCTTACTGTCGTTTGAATGAGTGCGATTATACCGTAATCAGCGGGTGTGAAAACTCGCGTTAGAATTGGAACAACTATCAGGCCCATTAATGCAATACATGCATTGGATAAACCATACACTAGCGCATCTTTGGCAATATTTTTAACGTGAAAAAAGAGATTCATAAAAATTTATGATTTCAAAAATGTTAAGAATTACCTGAGTTGGTTATCAATAAATATTATTCAACAGACTTTAAATAATTTCAACTTTCCAGCTTTCCCCATATCGAAAAATTTCAAACCGTCGTTTTTTAAAAAGATATTTTGTTCCGTAATAATATTAGTATCCAAAATAAACCAATTAATGGAATATTCTTTGATTAACTCAATAATAATTTCTGGATTAATATAATTGAAATTATCTTTAAAAACCGAAGTAAAATGATAATTACCAATCCACTCAGAGTACCAGCCGCCACGAAATATCTTGCAATTTTCGTTTAAAAAAAATTTTGAAAGATCCATATTGTTACTTAATATACGAATTTCTTGTGAATTGTCTTTGAAAATGATTTTTTTTATCTTTTCGGTATCTGCCAGAATTCTCGATAATCTAGGTTTCTGAAACCATATCTTGAAAAAAAACAACTCGAAAAGAATTAAAAGAAAAGAAAATGATAAAACGATAAGAATGAGATAAATATTCTTATTCATATAAACTGCGGAAGAAATTGCGATAAATCCCTTTGAAAACTCAACATATCTTTGTGGTTCTCCCAAAAATCTTGTTTTTCGAAAAGACGTCATGAAAAAGAGAAAAAGAGATGCGAATATAGGAACATTAATTATATATGATTGTATATTGGCATTGATGAAAGCATTTGGATAAATAAGATAATAAAGAATGAGTATTGGTAAGAATGGAAACCCAAACAGAACATTCATAAGTGGATTGGTGTACGTATAATAAACACCATATTTGAAATCATTATATAGTTTCTTCCAAAAATCCCAAATAAAATCACGCCAAATACTGTATCTAACATTTAAAATAAATCTATCTGCGATATATTTGTAATAAAGTCTCTTGTGCCCTATTTGTCCTTCAAGGTATTGCCTTGCTTGAAATGGCATAAGTAAGAAGTAAGCAAGTATCGCAATAATAGGGATAAAGAACAAATAACCATTCGAGAACAATAGCATAAAAGGCACAACAGAAAATAATACGAATTGAAAAGCGAACTGACTTGAAATTAAAATTATAAAGACAACTAAAATCGAGAGAAAAAAATAAGTATAGTCGCCGCATAAGTTATAGAGTGTTAAAGTATAAAGGTATAATTCACCGAGAAATAATCCAAAGCCTCGGATACTAATTCCGACATTTTTTGCGTTCCAAAAAGAATAATTAAAAGGTGTAATAAGATAAATAGAAAAAGCGATTAAAAAAAACTTTGAAAAGGACAAATTGTATTGGAAAAATGGATATATTTTCCAAAGAAAACAGGAAAAGAAAAACATTGATAAGATTTCAAACAAATAACCTATTTGATTGTAATGCTTTTTTATTGTATCTGTTGATAAATAGGAAAGTAACCAATGGGAAAAGGGTGGATAAATCATTTTCTTGTTATAAAGTAGATTGTCGTGACTTTTCGTAAGCTTATGATGATTGTTTTTTATGTCTCGTATCAATCTTAAATGAAAAAAGTGATCGGAACCCGGTGCGGTACTCTTTGCTTGATAATATGTTAGCAATAGATATAGGAAAATAACTAGTGAAAGTAATGCAATATACATCAATAAAATAAATAACCCTTTTTAGCTTTGAATTGTTTGT
>JAGGXD010000253.1 GCA_021163295.1 Bacteroidales bacterium | reverse complement strand
TCTTTTTATGGAAAAGATATTCCTGTTTTCTTTTTCTCAACAGGGCCGCATCTCGATTATCACACACCTGAAGATGATATTGAAAAGATTAATTTCGAAGGACTGAAATCCGTAGCCGACTATATATATCATCTTACACTTGAGTTAGCGAACAGAGACTCCTCCTTAGTATTTCAGGAAGCCGGTCCCAAAACAAGTCAGCAGAGAATGAGACGACGTAAAGGAGTAACGCTTGGTATAATGCCTGATTTTGCAGGACAAGTAAAAAATGGATTAAAGGCCGACTTTGTGTTAAAAGATCGTCCGGCTGATAAAGGCGGCATGGAGGATGGAGATATTATTATTGCAATTAATGGGAAAACCGTAAAGAATATATATGATTATATGTACCGTCTTGAGAAACTGAAACAGGGACAAACAATTACTGTTGAGGTGATACGGGATAATGAAAAGAAAGTATTATTAATTCAACTTTAGCGAATGTCAAAAAAAAATAACACAAAACTTTTTTGGTTACTTGCATTTATCATAACTATTGCAGCCGCATACTATCAGCGGAAAACCGGGCCAAGCTATGCCAAAGAAACCAATATTACACTTGAGGATAAGAGATATGATATTAAATTACCAAGGACCCATGGTGGTAATGAGGGATGTCCTGTTGAACTGGAGATAGCTAACAATAATGTTCAGGGGGAATTATATTACAGAAAATATCCAACAAATGATAACTGGCAGACTACTCCTTTGAAACATGAAGGGGAGTTACTTATTGGAAGTTTACCTCATCAGCCTCCTGCCGGGAAACTTGAATATTTCCTTAAACTTTCAACCAGGAATGAAAAGCTTAACCTTTTTGAAGACAACCCCGTGATTATACGGTTTAAAGGTAGTGTTCCTGCTGGCATTCTTGTACCTCATATCATTATCATGTTTGCTGCAATGTTGTTATCAAACTTCTCAGGCATAATAGCATTTATGAAACATCCTAAACAAAAGTTCTATGGCAAAATTACACTTGCTCTGCTATTCGTGGGTGGTTTGATCCTGGGTCCTATGGTCCAATTCCACGCTTTTGGTGATTATTGGACAGGAATCCCATTTGGTTGGGACCTCACAGACAATAAGCTTCTGGTTGCTTTTATTTTCTGGGTGATAGCAGTTACAGGAAACCGAAAACGAGAGAAGCCTTTTTTAACTATTTTGGCTGCTGTGATACTGCTACTAATCTATACTATTCCCCATAGTATGTTCGGCTCTGAACTCGATCATGAAACAGGTGAAGTAATTACAGGAATGGTCCGGCTATTTTTATTTTAAAGATTCAATATACAATAGACACAGCAAAAGCTCCATGGTATAGTACATGTTGACAAAATCATGTTTCGTAAACGCACAATGAGTAAGAAAAAGAGTCTTCACGTAAAAAGCAAAGTTGTCCTGGTTGTACTGGGTTTCAGTCTGTTTTCATTTGGAGGTTTGCTTTTCACATTTATTAAAAGCTCCAAAATAGATACGGAACACGTTGTGATCACAGAAATTACTGAAAAAGTACAAATAGATGTTCTATTAGCTATAATTGAAGTGGATGAATTTTATATATACAGGGATACCTCGCTTATAAGGAATATTTCAAACAATTTCAAAAATGCAGAAGATCACCTCTCATCAATTAACACTAAAATCAGAAGTGATAAACTGAGAAAAACTAAGAGTAGAAAGGATGATCTTTTCCGAAAACTTATTGAGGTCAGAGATAAAATCATAATTTTGGAAAGGTTGACAACACAGAATATGATGTTGAACTCCAGAAATCCCGATACTGCTTTTAAACAGGCATATCTTGATTTTAACAAAAGCTTCAGTGAGGCTGAAGCTGAACTTCATAATTATATTATTTTGAGTAATTCAAAGTTCAAAAAGGAACTGCAAATCATTATGATTTTTTCTTTTCTGATTCTCCTGTTTTGTATTTATATTATATTAAAACTGATAAATGCGATAACCCTGGCAGAATTACAAATTATTAAAAAAACCATTGAAATAGAGCAAAAAGAGCGACAACGGATAGCCATGGACCTTCATGATGGAATGGGATCTTTGTTATCCAGTATTGGATTATACATTAAGCTATTACAAGTAGAAAGAATTGATAATAAGGGAGTCGTTAAAAAAATGAATCAACTTAGACAACTCTCAGATCAAGCTTATAAAAGCCTTGAAGAAGTAATATACAATCTTAACCCCGCCTGTCTCAATAAATATGGACTGGTCAAATCGCTGGAAAACCTATGCGATAAAATAAATGATACAGGCGAAATATATTTTGAGCTTCAAGTTGAAAATTTACATTATCAGCTTTCAAAAAGTACTGAAGCAATATTGTACAGAATTTGCAATGAATTAATAAATAATACCCTTAAGCATTCCGGTGCAAAAACGGCCAAAATATATTTCTCAAATATCAAAAATAAGATAAGCCTCCGTTATACGGATAATGGAATTGGATTTAATCCGGTAATTGACTATTATCATCATGGGGGGAAAACCGGCTTGAAAAACCTGATAAGCAGGGTTGAATCACTGGGTGGTACATATAAAATGGAGAGCAATCCGGATCAGGGAATTGATATTTCTATTCAATTCTGTATAACCTAATTTATAATTTCAATATATGACCATGAAAAATATTAAAGTCCTCATTGTGGATGATCATGAAATATTTCGGGACGGGCTGAAGCTTTTATTCAATAAATTTTCATTTGTTGAGGTAATAGGTGAAGCAGCAGACGGGAAAGAATTCCTGGAATTGGTGGAAACACTAAATCCGGATATAATATTTATGGACATAAGTATGCCCCTGATGGATGGCATCGAAGCTACTGAACAAGTCCTTATGAAGTATCCTGACATGAAAATTATCGTACTTACAACATTTAAGGATGATGATTATATTGAACGAATGCTCTTTGCAGGAGTAGAAGGTTACATGTTAAAGAATTCTGATTTATCAGACTTTGAAATTGCAATAAAAAGAGTGTTTGCAGGAGGAAATTATTTTTCAGAGGAAATATTAGCTTATCTGATGAGAAACATAAATAAAATTAAACAACGTGAAACTGCCAGAACCAAGCGGGCAAATTTCACTTCCAGAGAGATGCAAATACTTGAGTTAATATGCCAGGGTCATGACAACAAACAAATTAGTGAAATTATTTTTTTAAGTCCCAAAACGATTGAAAAATATAAAAGTAATCTTTTTCAGAAAACAAATGTGTTAAATACTGTAAACCTGATTGTTTATGCATATAAGCATCAATTGGTGGATTTTTAATTTCCAATACTATTCTCCTCCTGATCCTATCATGCTTATTTCAGCACCTACATTATTTATGTTGGTTCGTACAGAGTCATACAGCAAAGGTATTCCTTACATCTCCAGGAGTTAAATATTACCGATTATCCCCATTCTTTTTAAGGGTTATCCCTATGCTTTTTAGGGTTTTTCCTATTTGTAACCATATTTATTCAGGATAAATTTGTGACACTTAATACTTATTCTGCAAGAAATAATGTCAATTTATTACTAAAATATGGCAAAAAATATTCTAATTCTAACAGATTTTTCCGGAGGAGCCTTGGATTCTGTACGTTTTGTCATGAGATTTTTGAGAAACGGGGAAACAACCATAAATCTTCTGCAAACCTATCAAAAACCCGAGGTGAGGCAGTCCATGATTCGGGACATTATCCCTATATTAAAAAAGATTTCAATTGATGATCTTGAAGAATTAAAAAGAAAAATATTAAACCAGTTTAAAATTCCAAAAAGAAAGGTAAAGCCTTTATCGATCGAAGGAAACCTGACTTCCCTTCTGTCAAGTCAATTGAACCTGAATGATATTGGTAGTGTAGTGGTTAGTTTGCATAATTCAATCCCTGATACCGGGTTCTTAATCCGGCGTAAAATTTCCAAGGTAATAAAATGCACTTCTTATCCTCTGTTTATTTTACCAGATAGGTTTTCGGATTCAGAAATCCATAAAATCTTTTTCGTCACAGATCCATACAACAAACCCTCTGAAAAAGTACTGGATAAACTAATATATCTTGAAAGAATAGCCAGATCAGGAATTCATATTTTATTTACTGTTAAAGATGACACCGAGAGTATCCGGGAGAACATTAAATCTAATATTATTAAACACTTGACCGGAATCAAGGTTACTACAGATTGTTTGCATAATGCATCAATGGATCTTAACCGAAATCATATGAATTTAGTGAGCTGTAACCTGGTTGTAATTGAAAAAAATATTTACCAAAGATTCAGGAGATCTTTAGCGAAAAACCTAAAATTAAATTTTAATTACGCGAATAGAATCCCTGTTTTACTTATAATGCCCTGATACTTATAAATAGTGGTTATGACAAACATAGATAAAATTTTGGTTCCTATTGGGATTAACAAGGGAGGAGAAATTGCAATAAAACAGGCCTTGTATTTCCATCGTGTGTTCTCATCAAGAATCACTATACTTCATGTTGTTCCTACAGCCTACATAATCAACAGAATATTTAAGCGCAAGGAATGTGAACAAAGCAAGAAAAGAAGTCAAAAAAAATTAATTGAATTTGTGAAAAATATATTCAAAGGGACTATTCCAGACTATATTGATTTGAGGATCATAGTTGGAGAATTAGTTCCTGTAATCCTTAAAACCGCTGATAACCAAAAATGCGATCTGATAATACTAAAAAAAAGTAAAAAAATTAAAAGAGTTTTTTACAACTTTAGAAAACATAATACAGATAGAATAATAGGAGCGTCACCATGTCCGGTATTAACTATTAAAGAGACCTGGACTAAAACAGGCATAAGGGAAATATTAATACCACTTGATATTAGCAAGCAAATCAGAACGAAGATCTTCTGGGCTATAGAACTTGCCCTGAAATTTAAAGCTAGAATTCGAATAATCTCGGTTCTGAGATTTAATATAGATGTCGAGAAAAGTTACACATACAAAAAGTGCAAAATTCTTGAGGAATGGATTAAGGGTCATGGCATAGAATGTGATATTAGAATTCTAAAATCAAAAGAACATAGAATGCATGAGGCTATTCAATTTTTTTCAAAAAAGGAGCCCCCCGATCTCACCATTATCATGACACACCAGGAATCAGTAATGAATGAAAACTATATCGGAAGGTTTGCTACAGAAATTATACATAATTGTTCCACACCAATAATAAGTATCGTGCCCGGGCGTGATAATGTTTTCTCAGCGTTGCTTAATTTCTTTAAAATTTGAAAAGCAAAAACAATAACCTACTAAAAGCATAATAATATGACATCAAAGATTCAGGAATTAACAGAAAAAATTTATCAGGAAGGAGTTGATAAAGCCCAAAATCAAGCAAATATCCTTCTTAAAGAAGCAGAAGAAAAAGCAGTTGGTTTACTCAATGATGCACAACAAAAAGCTGATAATATTATTCTGGAAGCCGAGAGAAAATCTCAGGAGATCTACCGGGACCTAAAAGAAGAACTGCAATCAATTTCAAGGCAGGTAATTGCAATAACAAATCAGAAAATCACGGATAGTATCGTGATAGGTGCCTCACAAATAATATCGAAGAAATTATTCGATGATAAGGATTTTCTAAAATCCCTTGTTTTGGAGATTGTTAATAAGTGGGATACGGGAAATGGGGCTGTAGATGATTTATCACTCATACTTTCTGAGGAGCAATTGAAGTATCTGGATGAAATTTTCAAATCCGGAGCTTTACAAATTTTACAAAGCAAGAAACAGATTCATTTTGATTCATCAATAAAAAATGGATTTCAGATAATTTCAAACTCAGATGGATTTAAGGTTTCATTTAGTGATGAGGATCTTGAGAATTTCTTCAAAAAATTCATGAAACCGAAAATACAGGAATACCTTTTTACACCTACTGAAAATGCATAATTATTATTGTCAAATAGCGGCATTACCGGAACTCAAGTTTGACCCTTTAAATGGATCTTTGGCACTTGAGGAATTTCTCAGTGAGGTTTCACCATCCCTGCAGCCAAATCATCTGAACTGGCTAAATATGTTGTTGATGGCACAGGGACATAATTCTGTGTTAAATTATTTCACAAACGGGTCAACAGAAACTGAAACAACACTCCCATACAGGTTAGATTGGTTTAATCCAAAATCAGAACAATTCAATTTATTACCTGCCTACATGCAAAGGTTCTCTGAAAAATTCTGGCAGAAAAGATCAGACTATAAAATTCTGGAGATGGAAATGGGTTTACTTGATGAATACTACCGGTACCTGAGGCAATCAGGTAATGGATTCATTGAAAAATGGGCGACTTATGAATTGAATCTAAGAAACTACCTCACAGCAAAAAAATGCGAAGAGTTCTCAATTTCTAAACAAACCCAGCTGGTTAGTAGTGATGATTTTGTGGAAAGACTTGTTGAATTTCCAACCAACCATAAAGAAATACAGATAGAATGGCCATTGAGTGCGATTATTGATGAAATTTTGAAAAATGACAATTTACTTAACAGAGAAATTGCTCTTGATCAACTGAAATGGAATTTAATCGATGAAATGAACCTTTTTTTTTATTTCTCAATTGAGATAATCCTTGGATATGCACTTAAACTAATAATTCAAAATAGATGGAAAAGAATTTACCAATCAGAGGAAACTACCTCATATGAAGAAATATACGAAAATATTTGGACAAAGGAAATTAAAAATAATCCATTATTAAATTACAATGAATAATAATTTATATACATGCACAGGAGAGATTACTGCCATAATTGCAAATATGGTTATAGTCAAGGCTAATGGCCCAATAAGACAAAATGAAATATGCTTTTATTCTCATAATGACAAAGATATTATGGGGGAGGTAATCAGAACTGATGGGAATTATGCATATACTCAGGTATTTGAGAGTACACGTGGATTTAAAGTTGGAATGAAAACTAATTTCACCGGCAACATGCTTGAGGTATATCTTGGCCCTGGTTTGCTCACAAAGAATTTTGATGGTCTGCAAAATGACCTTGATAAAATGGAGGGAGTTTTTCTGGAACGAGGAGCCAGGACATATCCATTGGATGTTGATAAAAAATGGACATTCAAGCCCGTTGCACAACCGGGCGATCAGGTATTGGCAGGAGACTGGCTTGGCGAAGTAGATGAACTTGGTTTTCCGCACAAGATTATGGTTCCCTTTAAATTGGAAGGGACATTCAGGGTCGTAGAGATCGCCCGGGCAAATGATTATTGCATTAATGACACAATTGCAACACTGTCGAATGAAGCAGGTGAGAATATTAAAGTTACCATGGTTCAGACCTGGCCGGTCAGGGTACCTGTTAAAAGTTATCTTGAAAAACTTCGTCCATCTAAATTATTTGAAACAGGGATCCGTGTTATTGATACACAGAATCCTATCCTTGAAGGTGGTACTGGATTTATTCCGGGACCTTTCGGTAGCGGAAAAACAGTCCTTCAACATGCCCTGGCAAGACAGGCAGCCGCAGAAATAGTCATTATTGCTGCATGTGGAGAAAGAGCAAATGAAGTGGTTGAAATCTTTACGGAATTCCCGGAACTTGACGATCCCAGGACGGGAAAGAACCTGATGGAAAGAACGTGTATTGTGGCCAATACGTCAAATATGCCTGTTGCAGCCCGTGAAGCTTCAGTTTATACAGCTATGACGATTGCTGAATACTATAGAGCCATGGGATTGAGAACCCTGCTCCTGGCCGATTCCACTTCCAGATGGGCTCAGGCTCTCCGGGAAATGTCGAACAGATTGGAAGAATTGCCCGGTCCCGATGCATATCCTATGGATCTGTCCGCGATTATTTCTAACTATTATTCAAGAGCAGGTCAAACTGTTCATAGAAATGGTTCAAAAGGATCAGTAACGTTTATTGGTACAGTATCTCCAGCAGGGGGTAATTTACTGGAACCTGTAACTGAAGCTACTAAGAAAGTAGCCCGGTGCTTTTTTGCACTTTCCCAGGACAGAGCTGATAGTAAAAGGTATCCTGCTATTGATCCGATTGACAGTTATTCAAAATACCTGGAATATCCTGAGTTCACGGAATACTCAAAAGAACATATTGGTGAAAATTGGCTTGAGGATATTGAATTTAACCGGGATGCCCTTATCCAGGGCAGAGAGGTTTATGAGCAAATAAATATTCTGGGAGATGATGGTGTGCCTGTAGATTATCATGTGACGTTTTGGAAGTCTGAGATGATTGATTTTGTGATCCTGCAACAAGATGCATATGACGAAATTGATTCAAATACTTCGATTCCACGACAAAAATATATGCTTGAAAAAGTGAATGATATATTAAGAACAAGATTTGTATTGGGCGATTTTGAGGAGGTTCGTAACTTCTTTAAAAAGATCATATACATTTTAAAACAAATGAATTATTCAGAATTTCAATCGGACAAATTCATTGGTTTTGAGAATGAACTACAAAAAGTAATTAATGAAAAAGTGAAGGATTAATATGGAAACAAAATCTTTTCAAAAGATCTATTATAGATTATCAAATATTACAAAAGCTACATGCTCTCTTAAGGCACCGGGGGTGGGATATGAGGAAATGGCATTTATTCAGGGACGTGCTGCCCAGGTAGTAAAAATTATTGGAGATGAGGTTACTCTGCAGGTTTTTTCAGGAACGGAGGGTCTGTCAACTGATTCCGAAGTAATATTTACAGGAGAGTCACCACGCATGGCTATAGGTGATCATCTGGAAGGCAGATTCTTTAATTCATTCGGAAAACCGATAGATGGATATCCAATTATTGAAGGAACCTTAAGAGAAGTTGGAGGGCCTTCGGTAAATCCCGTAAGAAGAGTTCAACCCAGCCAACTGATTACAACCGGTATTGCAGGAATAGATATGAATAACACCCTGGTTTCCGGACAAAAGATCCCATTTTTTGCTGACCCTGATCAACCCTATAACCAGGTTCTGTCAATGATAGCTTTAAGGGCTAAAGTTGACAAAATCATTCTTGGCGGGATGGGGTTAACCTGGGATGATTATTTGTTCTTTAAGAACTCATTTGAACATGGTTACGGAAAATCTAAAATTATTGGTTTCATTAATACTTTAGAAGATTCACCGGTAGAGCGATTGTTAATACCTGATATGGCACTTTCAACAGCCGAATATTTCGCATACGAAAAAAACGAGAAAGTACTCGTTCTGCTAACAGACATGACCCTGTATTCCGATGCATTGAGTATTGTTTCAAATCGAATGGATCAAATTCCTTCAAAGGATAGTATGCCCGGATCATTATATAGCGATCTGGCAAGATTATATGAAAAGGCAGTTCAGTTCCCGGATGGTGGGAACATTACAATTTTAGCCGTGACTACACTCTCGGGAGGTGATATCACTCATGCTATTCCTGATAATACAGGGTATATAACTGAAGGACAGCTTTTTCTGCGCAGAGCCACTGAGATAAGCAAGGTTATAGTTGACCCATTCAGGAGCCTGTCCAGATTAAAACAGTTGGTAATTGGCAAATCCACAAGGACGGATCATCCCCAGGTTATGAATGCTGCAATCCGCCTATATGCAGATGCCGCAAATGCAAGAACCAAACTTGAAAATGGGTTCGAATTGACCGATTATGATAAACGCGTGCTGAAGTTTGCGGAAGATTATTCAGGAAAAATTCTGGCGATAGACGTAAATCTTGAGATAGACCAAATGCTGGATCAGACCTGGCAGTTGTTTCAAGCACACATGTCAAAAGATGAAGTAGATATCAAGCAAGAATTTGTTGATATTTATTGGAAGAATTGATCATCAATGAAAATTCAGTTAAAATATAATAAAACAGCCTTACGGGAATTTCAGAAGAAATTACAGATCCGGGAGCGGGCCCTTCCTACACTGAAGAATAAGGAGTCTGTTCTCAGGGCCATGGTCTTAGAAGCAAGAAAAGAGATTGAACATATTAATGGTTTATTATTATCTAAAACAAAGAAGAATGAATCATGGAAGAATTTATGGCAGGAATTCAACACAAACCTGATACAAATTACTAAAGTGCATTCAACTAAAATTAAAGTAGCCGGAATTGATATTCCGGTATTTGAAAATCTGGATACGATGGAACAGGATTTCAGCCTTTTTAATAATCCTTACTGGTTCAGGAATGGTGTTCAGGAGTTGAAAGATGTACTTGAGATCCGTGTCAGAAAGGAATACTTTTCAAATAAGATACTCCTTTTAGAGCAGGCCCGGAAAAAAGCCACGCAAAAAGTAAACCTTTATGAAAAAGTTCAGATACCCACCCTGGCTTCAGCCACCAGGCAAATAAAAAGATACCTGGAGGATGAAGAGAATTTGGCAAAAGCAGGACAAAAATTATTGAAACAAAAATTGAAAAAAGGAATACAATCATGATCGCACCTATGGTAAAATTTTCCTTCGCGGTTTTTCATGCAAACTATAATGGTTTTCTTGATGATATTCAGGAAATTGGAACGGTACATGTCAAATGGCAAAAAAACGAAAACTATGTTAAGGAAATAACAGGTATGCAGAAAGATTTCCAGGGTATTTCAATTTTATTGAAAGAAATGAAAAAACTGAATATCCCGGAGAATACTGTTGAATCAAATAAAAACTGGTTGGAATTAATGCAGGTATTTCAAGACATTTCCATTGAGCTTAATCACTGCAAGCAAGAAAAGGAAGAACTTTCTATATTAATTCAGAAGTTAGAACCATGGGGAAATTATTCATCTTACTTTGTTGAAAAACTAGAAAAGTGCGGCATCAAAACCCGGTTTTTTAAGATAAAAGAAAAAAAATTCAAGGACAAGTGGCTCACCGAATATCCCGTGGAAATAATCAGCCAGTTTAAAAACAATATCTTCCTGATTCTGTTTGGCCAGGATGATTCATTCCTTGAAAATGCTGAGGAAATCGATCTCCCAGAATTTGAAATTCATTCCATGAACGGTCGGCTAGCTGAAATGGAAGAGAAAATCAAAGCAAACGAAGATAAGAAAGATCATCTGGCAGGAATGGCAATTCCTGTTCTCGAAAAAAAGTCACAAGAGTTATCAGCAAGAATTGAATTATTTAAAGTACTGGAGTTACATACACTCTCTGAAGGTGAAGGGAAAATAAAAGTCCTCGAAGGATGGGTACCGGAATCAGAGCAAGCGAAATTAATCAACTATCTGGATAAAAATAGTATACTTTATTCCAAGCAATATTCCATAGCAGAGAAAGAAACTCCTGTTCAGTTAATAAATGGGAAATTTGCACAATTATTTGAACCCTTTGGTAATCTTTTTTCCCTACCCAAATACACAGAGCTTGACCTGACGGTATATTTCGCACCTTTTTTCATGTTGTTTTTCGGATTTTGTCTTGGTGATGCCGGTTATGGGATCGCTATATTCGCAGCTTCCACTATTTACAGACGCTTTGCTTCCGAAAAGCTTAAGCCCTATCTGACCCTCGGACAATATTTTGGTGCTGCAACATTCGTTATGGGGATACTATTCGGGAATTTTTTTGGGATTGAATTAGGTAAGGTTGCATTTTTTTCCGGATTGAATCCTCTTTTTCTTGATAGTTCTAAAATATTTATGCTTTCCCTGATAATTGGAGGAGTTCAGATTTTGTTTGGTCTTGGCATAAAAACTTTTAATCAAACAAGACAATACGGATTCCTGACTGCATTAAGTTCAATTGGATGGATCGTGCTAATTATAAATTTTGCGTTGTTCTCATTCATTATTGGAAAAAGCTCCCCTGTTTCAGAGTCGCTGGAAATAATCAAAAAGGGAGTTTACATCTCCTCAGCTCTTCTTATTCTTCTATTTACAGAACCTGCAGCTAAGTTCCAAATGCGTTTAGCAAGTGGTTTATGGAATTTCTACAGCACTATTACTGGAATTTTTGGAGATTTGCTTTCCTATATCAGGTTATTTGCTCTTGTCTTATCCAGTTCCATACTTGGTCTGGTAGTTAATAAGATGGCAGTAGCTTTCGGTGAGATAAGCCTGATTGGGCCGATCCTTTTTATATTGATAATCGTTTTTGGTCATTTGGGGAATTTGATCATCTCTTCTTTGGGGTCATTTGTCCATCCATTACGTCTTACTTTAGTTGAGTTTTACAAGAATGCCGGCTTTACCGGAGGAGGAAAAAAATACAATCCATTTTCAAAATATTAATTATTAAACTAAATACTTAAAATCATGGAATTATCTTACTTATTAGCTTATCTGGGAATGGCAATCATGGTAATATTATCAAGTTATGGAAGCGCTGCCGGTGTTTCTATGGGTGGTAATGCAACAATTGGTGCCCTAAAAAAGAATGAAGAGGCCTTTGGAAGTTGCATGCTGTTGAGTGCACTTCCTGGTACCCAGGGATTATATGGCTTTGCTGGATTCTTTATTCTTAATAATATTTTAGTGGGACTCGAAGACGTAACCCTATTACATGGGTTTGCCTACATGGCAGCTGGATTATCCCTGGGTATTGTTGCATTGTTTTCAGCACTAAAGCAAGGCTCGGTTACTGCAAACGGAATTGCCGGAATAGGGTCAGGGTATGACGTATTTGGAAAAACAATGATATTGGCTGTATTCCCTGAATTATACGCAATCATCGCATTTGCTGTTACTTTTATTATTAGTACATCCATTCAGTAATAGAGGTATTATAACTAAATTTAAATTGTCCAGGTGTAAATAAATCAATTGCAATAATTCATCTGTTTCATATAAATCAAGACAATTTGAAAATTGATTAGTCTCACTGTGGCTTATTTGTGGAGTTGCTCAGGCAGAAGACCAAGTCAATCATATATAAACTTTCAATGTCTTTAAGTTTGATGATTATTAAGATTATTATGGCAATTCGATCATTTTTAACAATAACTGAGATGATAAGGACTAACTGATTATGAATAAGAATTCAAACATAATATCACGATTTATTGAAAAGGAAAGTAATTCTGGTATAGTGTTAATCATTGCAACATTATTAGCATTAATAATTGCAAACTCACCTCTTGAAAATTTTTACTTTGATTTCTTTGAATCTACATACTTTGGTGTTGAATTTCATAGCTGGTCATTAAAAAAACCAATATATTTTTGGATTAATGATGGTCTAATGGCTGTTTTCTTTTTATTAATTGGTTTAGAAATAAAAAGAGAGCTGATTATTGGTGAATTGTCAAAATTTAACAAAGCAATACTACCAATATTCTCAGCAGCAGGTGGCATGATTTTTCCTGCAATCATTTATTTATTCTTTAATCATCATAATGATGTTTATGCAAATGGTTGGGCTATTCCAATAGCCACGGATATAGCATTTGTCTTAGGTATTTTAGCATTACTTAATAATAAAATACCTTTACAATTAAAAATCTTCCTTACATCGCTTGCAATTATTGATGATTTGGGAGCAGTTTTATCTATTGCATTTTTTTACACAGAAAAAATATTTATAAAGTATATAATTATTGCATTGATTGGATGGCTGGCTTTAGTTATTATTAATATAATGGGTTATAAAAATCTATGGATTTATGTTATCATAGGTATTTTGGGAATCTGGCTTCCATTGCTTCTATCCGGAGTTCATGCAACAATTGCCGGTATTTTGATTGCAATCACGATTCCTGTAACGAGAAAAATTGATTCTGCAAATTTTATTAAGAATATTGATATTGCTCTTAATGATTTTAAAAAACATTCTTTTTCGGAAGCACTCTGTATTTTAAATACAGGACAATTTAACAGCATCGAAAAACTAAAGCATTATTATAATAATGTCTCATCTCCATTACAAACAATGGAAAATAAATTACGCAATTTCACTTTGTTCTTTATTATGCCATTATTTGTATTTGCAAATACCGGAATTGTACTAAGAGACATAAATATAATTTCATTATTTAGTAATCCTTTGTCTATTGGGATCTTTTTGGGCTTAGTTATCGGAAAATCAGTAGGAATTACGTTGTTTACATATATTGCTGTAAAACTCAAATTAGCAAAATTATTTTCCAATGTAAGCTTTTTGCAAATTATTGGAGTTGGTTTTTTATCAGGTATTGGCTTTACAATGTCAATATTTATAACTGAATTGGCATTTCATGGAGAATATTTGGTTAAGATCTCAAAAATTTCTATACTTTCGGCATCAACATTGTCTGGTATTATTGGGTATATGATCTTATCCTATAGTTTAAAGAAACGATAGTACATAATTTCAGAGAAACACAATCTATATCATTACGTAGCAAAATTATTTCACTTATCGTTATGTGGGTCATGCTTGGTTTATCTATTTTTATTTTCATAAATTATCCTAGTCAAGATAATCATTGCACTACTTGGAGTAATTGGCTCCTTAGTTATCTTATTAATACCTATTCTTTAAGGAAATAATAAAAAATACTTCTAATTAGAATTGTATTAGCCCCTAAAGAGTTTGACCTTATCATAAAACAGATCACCATTCTCACTAATGTATTTGGATAAATTATCAGCATATTGAACTTTTATTCTTTGTGCCTTTATGACTTGACACTAAAGTTTATACTTTAGATAAAAAAAGCTCCGTAGTATAAACCACAAAACTTTTTTACTAACATTATTTCCCTTTGTATAGTCCCTTTTCAGGGATAGTCTTTCTAAATCAGGTTTAAATCTGATTTATAATGGGAAATTTCATTTTTATTCCTCTTCAACTTCAGCTTCTCCTGCTTCTTCTGCTTCTTCTACAACTTCAGTTGAGTCAACAACTACTTCTTCAACTGCCTCTTCAACAGCTTCATCAACTACTTCTAATTCTTCAGCAGCTTTTTCTTCTTTTGGTGTACTTTTACAGCCATACAGACCGATAAAACAGACAGTGGCAAGTACCAAAAATACATACTTAATTTTTTTCATTTGTGATTTTTTTTGGAAGTTAGACAACATTTTTTTCAAAGATATTACTTTACATATTAATATCCAACTATTTACTCAGGTAATTTGCATATTTAAAATTTTAGATCAATCTTTAGTATAAAATCGGTGTTTTTTTTTACTCTTATATGCAGCATCAATAATTTTATTACGTCTTTAAGGTGAAAATGATGGATAAGGAAACAGTTTACCAGAATATACATCAGGATATTATTGACGGTTGTGTTAACGGAGATCAGAAGTCACAGTTCAAGTTATACAAGCTCTATTATAAGGCAATGTATAATGCAAGTCTCAGGATAGTCAATGATTCCATGGAAGCAGAAGATATAATGCAGGATGCTTTTTTAGCAGCATTTGAAAAGATTGATACATATGGAGGGAAAGTAAGTTTTGGAGCCTGGTTAAAAAAGATAGTGATAAATAAATCGCTTGATAATATTAAGAAAAAAAGAGTTGACCTTATACCAATTAAAGAACAGGAGTACAGAATTGAAAATGAGAGTAGTAATAAAGAATCAGGAATTCCGGAAGTTTCCGTTGAAAATATCAAGAATTGCATAGACAAGCTGGCAGATGGATATAGAATAGTTCTTTCACTTTACCTTATAGAAGGATATGACCATGAAGAGATCGGGCAGATACTGGGAATTTCCGGTTCTACATCGAGATCACAATTTACCAGGGCACGAAAGAAACTGATAGAGGAACTTAAGAAAAAATGAGCTTATGAAAAATTTAGATAGCATAATCAGGAATAACAGGAAGTTGTTTGATACGGCTGACCCGGATGAAGGTCACTTCAACAGGTTTGCAGCTAAATTAAAGCAGCAAAAAAGAAAGAATCAATCATTAACTTCATATACATTCTTGCTTAAAGCCGCTTCAATAGCAATACTTGTCACGTTGTCATTCCTCTGGACATATGACAACCTGATCAAACCTTCATCTGAAAATTCAGGGATCACCCTGAGTGAAGTATCTGATGAATACAGGGAAGTAGAAGTATATTACAAACAACAGGTTAATCTGAGGTACGGACAAATACGTGACCTTGATGTATTTTCAGATACAATCCAAAAAACAATTCTGTTAGAAGAACTGTCTGATATGGATTCAATCTATACAAACCTACAGGATGAACTTGAAGTAAACCCGAAAGACAAAAGAATTATCAACGCCATGATAGAACATTACCAATTAAAAGTTGATGTAATGAATCAAATTTTACATCAACTGGAACAAATTAAAAATGAAAATCTAATAAAAAAACAAAATCATGAAAGCAATCAAATTTAAAACACTTTTATTGCTTGTAGTATTTGGTCTAACAATAACCACAAGTGTTAAGGCACAAGATGATAAGGTTGAGAAAAAGTACCACAAGGAATACAGTGTAACAGCAAATTCTAAGCTTTACCTGGAAAATAAATACGGAGATATTGATGTCAGGAACTGGGATAAAAACCAGGTAGTTATTGATGTAGTAATAACAGTAAAACATCGTGATCGTGAAAGGGCGGATAAACTCCTGTCATTTCTTGATGTTAAATTCAGTCAGGAAGGTGATGAGATCAAGGCAGTTACTCAAATTGACAGTAAGTTCAGCAAATCTAACCGGTCGGTTTTCAATAACGAATCCAAAGAGTTTAGCATAGATTATACGGTAAATATGCCTACCGATATGGATATTGAGTTAAGAAACAAATACGGGGATGCCTTTATAAATGAATTATCCGGACTTGTAAATATTTCTGTAAAATATGGATACCTGAAAGTCAATAAGCTTTTGCGAGGAAATACAAAACCATTCAATAAAATTTATATTGGTTACAGCAAAGCTGAAGTTGCTGAAGTCAACTGGCTTAAACTTGACATGAGCTATTCAAGAATTGAATTTGAAACTTCTAAAGCTTTAATGGTTATGAGTAAATACTCAAAACTATATATTAATGATAGCAGGTCGATTGTAGCTGAAAGCAAATATGATACGTACAATATAGGAGAAGTTGATAATTTAGTCTTCTCAGCAGCATATGGATCACTTAAGACTGAGCAGGTAAACAGAACTCTGCAATTGGAAATGAAATATACCGGCTGCAAAGTGGACTATATTCCTTCAGGTTTTGAAAAAATAATCATTGAGAACAGGTATGGTGGAATAAAACTTGGAATTGATAGCAATGCATCATATAAAATTGACGGAAATGCTGAATATGCCCAGATTCATATCCCCTCAGGATCAAAACTCAGCCGGATTGAAGAGAATACGAAATTAAGTATTAATGGTCTGGTTGGTACCGACCCAAATACATCATCAGTTGTAAAGATCAATACCAAGTATGGTTCAGTTCACCTGGATGATTAAATAGTTGAGTAGTTGAGTAGTTAAGTAGTTGAGTAGTTAAGTAGTTAAGTAGGGTAAGTAGGTTTTGAGTTGCTTACCTTACTTATCAAGGAAATCCTGATATGTCCTTTGCAGATAAACACTTCCCTGAAAAGGAGTTTTGCTTTTCCCCTCCCCTTCTTCAATAATCAGCCGGCGGTTGATATTATCAAAGACCTGGGCAAGAGTATCAGTAACAAACCCCCAACCGTCATTAAAAGTATAAAATGCGAAAGATCGGGATTCACTTGCAAAAAGGTTTTTTGAAAAAGGATAATTCTTATTTATATTAAGCTGACTGAAAAGTGTCTGGGGAATATCTGTTTGAGAACCAAACTTTGATATTTTTCTGCCTCCATCCTTAATAGCTCCCCCAATCCAGATCATAGGGATCTTGAATTTTTCCAGGGCATAAACAGGACTGTTTCCCGGGTTACGTACTCCATGGTCTGCAACCAGAATCACCATGGTGCTATCCCACCAGGATTGTTTCTTTGCTGCCTTAATAAAATTTCCGAGACATTTATCGGTGTAATATACAGAATTTAAAAACCGGTGTTCTTCATCTCTGCCATGAATAAACGTCTCCATTGGTACATCAAATGGCTCATGACTGCTTAGAGTAAAAACAACCGAGAAAAACGGTTCGGAATTATTATTCAAATCACTTAAAACTTTGTCCAAAAGAATATGATCATGCACACCCCATTTTGATGTTCTGTATTCAGGATCAAAATCATCAATTGTTACAAGTGAACTGAAGTTTGAATTGACAAGGTAAGACCTAATATTGGCAAAGTCAATTGTACCACCATAAAAAAAAGAAGTATAATATCCCAATTCTTTTAAATCATAAGCAATATTAGGAAGCTTTGAGTTTTTTCCGGTAAATTTGATTATAGATTTAGTTGGCTGAGAGGGATAACCGCTAAGGATACCCACAATTCCCTTATCAGTCCGGTCGCCGGTAGCAAAAAAGTTCGTAAACAATATACCCTCATTAGTAAATTTATCAATATTCGGAGTAATCCCTCTTTCATCACCCAGGGCACCAATTACTTTAGCCGTAAAGCTTTCAAGGATAATTATTAATATATTGGGATGTTCAGCACTAATGATCTTCTCTACATAACCATCAGACTTATCAAGCTTTTTAACAAAATCCTCAGCTTGTTTATCCGAAACAACTTTATAGTTATTCTCACTTTCGTTAAGATTTGCAAATGAATAGCCAAGATTCCAGTGTACATTTATAGCGGCATGATTCAGAAAAGGATTCTTATGAAAAAATACCATACCCACATTAGCAGGAGCAATTCCCAAACCACCACGTATAGGAATAATAAGAAAGGCAAAAAGGAAAATAAAAACTCCTGCAGCTGTAAAATTTCCAGACTTCAGATTTCTGATAACAGGTGCAATCCACTTTCTGTATGCAATCCAGAAAACAGCAAACATAAGAGCCCCAACTCCTAACTGCTTCAAAATAGTCCATATCTTCACCGAAGCAAACATCTCCTTTGTTGTATTTATATAATTAAAAGCAGTATGATCAAGCCGGTAGCCCCAGTATTTGTATAATTCAACATCTACAATAACAACAGAGATTGCAAAAAACAGAAAAAGAAAAAAATATATGTTCATAAATACAGAGTACCATTTCCCCCCAAAAAATGATCTTACAACCATCAGCAGGAAAGGCAGAACAAGAAGATAGGCAGTAGATGATAAGTCAAGTTTGAAGCCATGAACAAAAGATGCCAGTAAATCGGGCAAGCTGCAATTCTGTGAGCTATCAAACTGATAGACAAGAAAAAGTATCCTGGCAACTTCAAAAAAAGTCAACCAGAAAATAAAATATAAAAGGGAATACTTAAGCCGGAGTAACAAATCGTTCTTCATAATATTAAAATCAGACACCATTTAATGTCAGTCTATCTAAACGCGTACGATCTGACAACAAACCAGGGATTAAGCAAATCCGGTTTGTTATAGATCAACGGGTCACCAGAATCGAACTGCAAAACCGAACAACCGGCGTACAAAGCAATAGCATGACCCGCAGCGGTATCCCACTCCATGGTTGGACCGAGTCGCGGATAAATATCTGCTTTACCCTCGGCAACAAGGCAAATTTTAAGAGAACTACCTTTTGTTACAATCTCTGCTTCTCCATATTGCTGTTGCAGTTTCTTAAAATAATCATTTGTTTCAGGAGATAAATGTGAACGGCTACCAACAATACGAAATTTTTCAACTACTCTGTTTGACTTGATTTTTTTTGCCCTTACCATCAACTTATCGAAAGAAGGGAAAATTTCCTTTTCAAGAACATTCTCTATTTTATATGAGCCTGTTTTCTTTTCGGCAAAATAAAGTTGTTTAAGCACAGGAACGAAAACAACTCCCGTAACCGGGATTTGGTTCTCAATAAGTGCAATATTGACCGTGAACTCTCCGTTTCTTTTAATAAATTCCTTTGTTCCATCCAATGGATCAACCAACCAGTATCTCTCCCATCCTGTCCTTTCTTCAAAAGGAGTTTTTATTCCCTCTTCACTGAAATATGGGATACCTGAAACAGAAAGCATCTCGTTTATAAGATTATCCGCTTTACGGTCAGCTAATGTTAACGGAGACCTGTCTTCTTTAAATTGCACTTCATAATCCTCTGAGTTATATACATCCAGTATCTTTTCTCCTGCTCTGAGTGAAGCATTAACTGCATCTAAAAGCAGATCTTTACTTTCTTTCATATTTTATTCTGATAGTTATAAATGTAATTATTCAGTATCTTAGGAATAAAATGAGTAAATGTTACGAGTTACGGGTTGCGAATTACGAGTTCACTCTTTACTTAACTACTCAACTTTTTTTCCCTAAAAATAAAGTAAGCTCAAAATTGCAACTGTTACAAACATATAGATCACAGTAAGCGGAAAACCTACTTTAAAAAAGTCTTTAAATTTATAACCTCCAGGTCCATATACCATCAGGTTAGTCTGATACCCTACAGGTGTTAAAAAATTAGCTGCTGCAGCGTAAGCTACAACAAGAACAAACGGCATGTATGGCAAATCAAGATTTACAGCCATTGTCAGCGAGATAGGAAAAATAATTGCTACAGCTGCTTTATTTGTAATGTATGCTCCCATAAGTGCTGTTATCAGGTATATACCAAACAGGACACCTATCTTGCCAAAAGGAAGAAAAATATTAATAAAAAAGTTAGCAACCAGGTCTGCTGCTCCTGATTTTATCATAGCTGTACCTAAAGCAAGTGACATAACAATAATTAGAGCCAGGTCGTAATCAATGCCTTTTGGAAGATCTTTCGGATTTGTAACCTTCATTACAAGTGAAGCCAAAAGCAAAACTATCAGACCCATAAACAATGGAATAACATGTAATGCTGACAGAATGATAGATATAATTAAACCACCGATCAGTACAGGAATTTTATAGGCTTCAAAACGCTGAAATGTTTTTACTTTTGAAATATAATAAAAATCTCCTGTGTCTCTTGATCTGCTTATAAAATCATCGCCTGAATACAACAACAAAACATCGCCTGCCTTTAAAACAACATCCCGGAGTTTACTTTCAATCTTTTCTTCATTCCTGTGAATGCCTATAACTGCAGCATCAAATTTCGAACGGAAGTTTATTCTTTTCAGACTTTTATTAATAAGAGATGAGTTATGTGAAATAACAATTTCCACAATCTCTGTTTTCTTCTTCCTTTTTAACATACCCACAGATGGAATAGAAAGACCTAAATTTATGTCAATAAGATCAGTAACCTTATCTGTATTACCGGCAAAAACAAGAATATCATTTTCAGCCAGAACAAGACTATTTGAAACCACAAAAATCTTTTTTTCATTTCTCTGTATCTCAACAAGATACAATCCTTTTAAATCTCTAAGTTCTGATTCCCCAATATTTTTTCCAATTAACTTTGATTTTCTACATATTTGGGTTTCAATTAAATATTTCCGGGTTGTTCCATGCATATCATCCAATGGATGCTTCCTTTCAGGTAGCAACCTGTAACCCCAAAACATAAAATATAAGTATCCAATAATAATCATGGGAAGTCCAACCCAGATAAAATCAAATATATTTAAAGGTTCCAGATCTTGCACAATAGTCTGATCAACAACTAAACCACTAACAATTAAATTTGTAGAGGTACCGATTAAGGTAGCACATCCACCTAATATAGCTGCATATGAAAGGGGAATAAGAAATTTTGATGGTGAGACTTCATTTCGCTTGCACCAGTTATTTACATAAGGCATCATTACTGCAACAAGGGGAGTATTATTGAGGAAAGCAGAAAAGCCTGCTATTGACAGCATCATTCTGCTTAGAAATCCTTTATAGCTTTTTGCGCCTGAAAATATCTTTTCAAACATATTATCAATTACTGCTGTACGTCGGATAATATCACCAAAAAGAAGTAACATGATTATCACTGCAATTTGTTCATTGGCAAAACCACTCAGTATCTCACGTGGTGTAAGAACACCGAAAAAGCCAAGTACAACCACAGCTACCAGGAAAGTAAACGTTGCTCCAAGTATTTCCAGATAAAGGGAAATAATAATGAAGAAAATAATAACCAGAACAAGAATAAGGTGAAAACTTATCATAAAATCCTGTTAATAAATGGAAGATAAGTCATAAAATCAGCATGATGTACGATATATGCCTCTGTCGATCTTTTTATAAGATCCCCTTCAGCAGCATGACTAGCAATTATATGACAAACTTCAGGTGGCACACCACATTCCTCAGCAAGTGAAACCCCGGAGAAAGGATGGCGCAAATATTTACCATATTTGCTCTGAATAGTCTTCCCTTCATCATCAAGCTCGTATTCAAGGAGTTTACCTACATCAGCAAGAATAGCACCTGAGATGAGAACATCCATATCGATGGGTAGTTCTTCACCAAAAAAACTTTGAATATTCTCACCACTCTCCTGTGCAATATTTACAACACATCTTTTATGTGCCATAAAACTAACTTTCAAATCAGCTCCGGCTTTTAAAGTAAAGGGTATCTTTTCAAGATCATCCGAACTTAAAACACTTCTTTTCAATGCAATTTCCCAAGTTTTTGCTGTCTTCTCCCTTAACTCTTCATCGTTAATCCAATTCAGTTCAGGCCAGATTCTTAAAACTTCCTTTTTCATTATTTCAATGGTATATGTTAAAATTATTCCCTCTATTCTAACTCAGCGATAATTGCATCTACCATTTGTTCAGTAGATGCGGCACCTTTATCAATAACATCAGGTTTTCCTGCCATTTTCATCATATCGTAAGTTCTGATCTTTCCTTCCAGAATCAACCTGGCAATAGCATCCCTTATTTTTGCAGCAATTTTATTCTCACTTATATAGTCCAGCATCATACAGGACGACTCAATCATAGCTATCGGATTAACTATTGAAACATTATATCCGGCATATTTGGGTGCTGAACCATGTGTTGGCTCAAATACTGCGATCCCATCCCTGGAAAACTGGGCACTGCATGCAAAACCCAGTCCGCCAATCAACCCCGCGAAACCATCTGACACAATATCACCGAACATATTACCTGCAACAATAACACCATAGTTTTCCGGGTTTTTTGTAAGCCACATCATCTGGGCATCAATATTTGTATTCCAAAGTTCAATATCAGGGAAATCATTTTTTTGAATTTCCCCTGCCATCTTGAACATCATACCTGAAGTCTCTCTAATAACATTTGGCTTCTCGCAAACAGTAACCGATCTATATTTATGCTCACGGGCATGAACAAAAGCGGCACGCAGGATACGTTCTGTTGCTTTTTTCGAGAATATCCTTGTAGAAACCGATAGTTCATTTTTAGGATTATCACCAAAATTCTTTACAAATTTCGGATGTGTCATTAACGCCTCATAAACCTTATCAGGCGGATCAGTCCATTCAACTCCACCATACAGACCTTCAGTATTTTGGCGAAAAATAACAACATCAACTTCAGGTTCCTCAATAGTGTTGTCTTTACCCCTGCGGATAAAATTTAACGGGTTCCCTTTATACGATTTGCATGGTCTGACACAAATATCCAGGTTAAAATGTTGTCGCAAACCAACAATCGGACTGGAATAAATATATCCCTTCCCTCGTAATGCCGGATCAAGCTCATCCGCAGCTTCATCCTTGGGTTTTGAAGTAATTGCTCCAAAAAGAGCTATCTTGTGTTTTTTCAGCAATTCAATCGTCCTGTCAGGTAACGGATTTCCTTCCTTTTTCCAGAATTTCCACCCAATATCTCCTTCAATATATCTAGCTTTGAACCCTGCTGCTTCAATTACCCTGATGGCTTGTTTCAATACCTCACTACCAATTCCATCACCCGGTAATGTTACTATCGCTTTTCTTGACATAGTTGTTAATTGGTTAATTTTTAATTTTTAATTTCTAATTTTTAATTCTCTTTTCTCATCTTCTCTCTTCACTTCTTCTCTTCTTAACTTCTTAACTTCTTCTCTCTTCTTCCAGTGCCCGAAGATAATCAATTTACTATTGTTGTTAATATGTTAAATAAATGTTTTACTAATAAGTTCTTTAAAACAAAAATCTTTACCTTTGCTTTTCAACTAAATCATTACATTAATGAAGGAAATAAAACTACTTGAACCAAAAATACTCTGGCAATACTTTGAAGATATCATTAAAGTCCCTCGTCCTTCCGGTAAAGAAGAGAAAATCAGGCAATATCTGATGGATTTTGGAAAGAAATTCAATCTTGAAACAGTTACTGATAAAACAGGGAATATTCTGATTAGAAAAGATGCCACACCCGGCAAAGAAAATGTTAAGCCGGTTGTTTTACAAGGACATATGGATATTGTTGCTGAAAAGAATGCTGACTCAAACCATGATTTTGAGAACGATCCAATAAATGCATATATTGATGGTGAATGGATAACTGCTAATGGCACAACCCTGGGTGCGGATGATGGTATTGGAATAGCAGCAATGTTAGCTGTTTTGTCAGATAAAGAACTTAAGCATGGCCCGGTTGAATGTTTCTTCACTATTGATGAAGAGACCGGGATGACGGGAGCAAGAAACTTAAAACCGGGTTTTCTTAATGGTAAAACTCTTATTAATCTTGATTCAGAAGATGAAGGTGAATTATTTATCGGGTGTGCCGGTGGTATCGATACTTTAGCAACGTTTTCGTACAAAACTAAACAGGTTCATAACTACTCAATAGCGTATAAAATTTATGTTAATGGTCTTAAGGGTGGACATTCAGGAGATGAAATTGACAAAGGACTGGGAAACTCAAATAAAATATTGAACAGGATACTCTGGAATGCAACAAACCGGTATAAAATTAAGTTGTCCAATTTCGATGGCGGAAACCTCAGGAATGCTATTCCAAGAGAAGCCTCAGCTATTATTGTCGTCAGGGAAAAGCATAAGAATAGTTTTGAAAAATATCTAAAAAAGATATCCGGGAAAATTAAGAATGAACTTGCAATAACCGAACCGGGACTACAAATCAAACCAGAATATATTGAGTTACCTGAAAAGGTTCTGAGAAAAGGCATTCAAAAACGACTGCTAGATGCAATATATGCCTGTCCTCATGGGGTAGTTTCAATGAGTCAGGAAATGCAAGGCATGGTTGAAACCTCAACAAACCTTGCATCAGTAAAGTTTATTGAAGGAAACAGGATACTTATAACCACAAGTCAGAGGAGCTCTGTTGATTCAGCTAAGCAAGATATTGCCGATCAGGTTGCAAGCACATTCAGGCTTGCAAAAGCCAAAGTTGAATATGCCGGAAGCTATCCCGGATGGGCTCCAAACCCTGATTCAGAAATAGTAAGACTCCTTGCCGGTTCATATGAAAAATTATTCCACAAAAAACCTGTAATACGTTCCGTTCATGCCGGACTGGAATGCGGGTTGTTCCTTGAAAAGTACCCTGATCTGGACATGATCTCTGTTGGTCCGCAAATGAAACATGTACATTCGCCTGATGAGAAACTCCATATCGGATCAACACAACGATTCTGGAAGTTACTGGTTGATGTGCTTGAAAATATGCCGGAAGAAGGGAATAGAGGAAATAATGGAATGTTGGAATGATGGAATATTGGAAAGAAAGGAAGAGTGAAGAAGTCAAAGAATTGAGGAATTGTGTTGCAGTGTAGCACTAAACAACCTTCCAGTTTAACAGGCAGAATTTTTCAAGAAATGGAATTTTAAAGTTGATATATTCAGACATTTATTAATTCAACTAGTTTCCTCCCTTTTTCTGTAAGCATGTATTGTTGTTTGCTACTTTGCGGTTTTTCCGGAATTGTCATTCCAATCCAATTCTGCTCAACAATAGGTTCTATATGCCTTTTAAAATTAGTTGACTTATTCGTTAAACCTATATGGTTTAATATTTCTTTTCTTGATCGGGCTTCCTGACAATAAGCTAATATCTGCCATATTTCCTGGTCCACCTGGTCCCTGACCTGGTCCCTGACTTGGTCCCAATTATCATTGCCAAGACCATAAATGAGCTTATCCAATTCACTTAAACTATTGATATTCAATGCTGATTCAAACATTTCAACATGGTCTCTGACTTGGTCTCTGAAATCAGGATGCATAAGGATCTCAATTAAGAAATAGGTCCGTTTTTCTCCGTCCGTGTCAAAAATCGCTGGAGGTGAGCCATTATCAGCCAGTACCCTTTTTATTGTAGGAATACCCGTAGCTCTGCCTTCTGTCAGTCTCAGTTCCTTTAAAAACTCACCGATCCTTCTGTTCCTGTATCTTCTGGCCCTGATTATACCCTTGTTAAAATCGGATAAGCGGATGGACGTATCCGGGCCCCCATAACTTATGACCTCAATGGATTCCGGAAGTATTCTGACTTCAACGGGTTCCCTTAACTCATAGTCTCTGTGATACACAGCATTGGCAAGGGCTTCCTCCAATGCTTCGTATGGGTAATTGAAGAACCTTTCAGATTCAGCTTTACCAGATACTTTTATTATTTTTTCCTTAATAATATTCGTTTTCAAATAATCCAGTACATCTCGTAATTGTTTCTGAACAGGTCCTTTAAAAATCTTTTCATACATCTCAGACTCTTCAGGCCCATAAGGAAATTCTACAACATCAATTTGAACATATGGAAAGAAGGAATCCGGATTCATGTTGAACATTAATAGTCCAACATTTTTCGGAAAAATACTTTCATTGCTTCCTTCTGCAAGATTCATTTGACGAGCAAGATCAATAATTGACATATTCAGACTCTCTTCAAAAAGTTTACTCTTAACATCTTGGAGATGCTGTCTCAATAAAGATGAATCGATATCTGTAACTTGTGCCTGGGTATTTACCCGGTCATCAAAGGGAATGTTGGCTGTGAGCCTGATCAATTCCCGAATAGTTACCTGATCTGCCCGGACAGAATTTGAATATCTGCGAATATAATATGCATAAGTCTTATTCTTTTTAACAGTCACATTAACCGGGACCTCATATGGACGATTACTCCCGGCAGGCACCCATATAACAAGTACATGTTTGCCGTCCACCGGTTCAAGGAACAATCTGGGGAAATAAACCGGCCTCATCAGATTTCCGTATCCTACCATTGCTTTTTGAACAGCATCAAATTGTTTAACCGGAAATCCAAATACTGGTCTTTCTGCTATTCCATCAATTTCTTTTGCTCCAACAATAACATACCCACTACCTTGATTATCAAAGTCATTAGCAAAAGCACAAACAGTTTGCATTATACGTAAAGGATTCCAGCCTTTTTTAAACTCAATTCGTTCAGATTCAACCGTGGTTGCAGACAATAAATCTTCAATATTTACCGGTAAATTCATTCTTATATATGTGTTATACTTTAACCTTCACCTTCCACAATTTTAATCTCCTCCTCTGTCAGGTCGTAGAGATTATTAACCATCCAGTCAATCTATCGCGCAAACGCCTTTTTTATAAAGGTTATTTAATGTTGTATTTATTTTTTCTTTGTTCAAATGCAATCTTTCCTCCATCAAGGATTTCACAAGCGTGTTCACACACTCCTTGTGCTATAAGAGTATCGATACAATCCTCGTCTTTTGTTTTAGAGTATTCCAAACTACCAGTAAGATAATTGAATTGTCTCTCGTCAGCATTTTTTCTATCCGTTCCATGTCTGTTAGCAACAATAACCTGTTCAGAATCTGACCCAATTACAAGATTTGCATTGTGACTTACCATAATAATCTGTCGTTCTTTTTTCTTTTTTTTCAAAAATGGAACAATATCGTCGTAAATAGACCTGCTATCCAAATCATCTTCCGGTTGATCAATCAACAACGGCCAAGTATCTTCGGATTCAAAGAGGATTAACCTTAATAGGAACAACGCTCGTTTGCCCGGTGTCATTGTTGGTTCAGAAAATCCACCAATTTTATCTTCTTCCATTTCGGCATTAAAAAGAATTCTTTCTGTCAGTGATAAAACGTCTCGAGCAACCTGTTTTTTTTCATTACCCGCAATAATCTTTTGCTCCCCTGAATACAG
>JAGGXD010000134.1 GCA_021163295.1 Bacteroidales bacterium | reverse complement strand
TGGAATAATGGAATAGTGGAATAATGGAATAATGGAATAGTGGAATAATGGAATAATGGAATAGTGGAATAATGGAATAATGGAATAGTGGAAAGATTTAATGCTTTGCTTTATTCCTGCCGACTGCCGACTGCCGATTGCCGATTGTGGACTGTGGATTGCCGACTGATCAGTTACTTATTGAATATCTCTCAAATCCTGTAACAGTAAGTTCTTTATCAGTTTCCTGGAGATATTGTCTGATGGTTTTCTTGTTTTCTTTTACAAATAACTGATTCATCAGAGTATTCTCCTTAAAGAATTTCGCAAGTTTACCCATCGCAATTTTTTCAAGGAGTTGCTCAGGTTTACCTTGGGTACGAGCCTGTTCTTTTCCTATTTCTATTTCTTTGTCAATTATCTCCTGAGGCACGTTTTCTTTATCCACGGCAACTGGGTTCATTGCAGCAATCTGCATTGCTATGTCTTTAGCAACCTGATCCGCAACATCATTTTTATTAAATCCAACAATTGAAGCAAGCTTATTGCCTGGATGAATATATGAATAAACTGTTGGCGCTTCGACTTTTGAATAATATGCAAGCTCAAGTTTTTCACCTATAATACCTATTTGAGCAGTTACCTCTTCCTGAATAGTAGTATTACCAAGTTTAACCTGTTTTAATTCATCAAGAGAAGCAGGATGCTCCTTAATAGCTTGATCAAGAATTGATTGAGCGAGTTCAATAAAGTTGCTATTTTTCGCAACGAAATCTGTTTCACAATTTAGTACTATAATTGCACCTCTTGAAGAATTGTTAGAAACTTTTGCCAGAACAACGCCTTCACTTGCTTCTCTGTCAGCACGCTTATTGGCAATTGCCTTGCCTTTTTTCCTGATAATATCAATAGCTTTATCATGATCACCATTAGCTTCCTCAAGGGCTTTTTTGCAGTCCATCATTCCGGCACCGGTGCTCTTTCTTAATTTACTGATTTCTGTGACTGATATTTTACCCATTGTGATATGTTTTTATTATTTGTAATTAGTTATTTATCATTTTTGCCATCTGTTTTGGCAGGTTTTTTTTTGTTTTCATTATCAGTAGCATTCACTTTTTCGTCTTTTTTTGTTTCAGCTTTTACTTCATTAATAACTGAATTATGTGGATTTTTTTCAGAAGCTTCCGGTTTTAATTTCCTCGCTCTGAGTTTCTTAGGACCGGCTTCATGTTTCTCTTTTGTTTCTACAGTTCTCTTTTTCTTTTCGTCGATTTCTTTTTCCTTTTCCATTTTACGCTCATTCAATCCTTCTTCAATAGCTTTTGCCATGATATCAATAATAAGTGAGATTGACTTCGAAGCATCATCATTGGCAGGTATAGGAAAATCAACATTTGACGGGTCAGAATTAGTGTCAACCATGGCAACAACGGGAATAGTTAACCGGTTAGCTTCTCTGACAGCAATATATTCTTTAGAAACATCAACTACAAAGAGTACTGCAGGGAGGCGCGTTAGATCTGCTATACTACCAAGTTGTTTTTCAAGCTTAGCTCTATGACGCTTGATTTGAAGTCTTTCTCTTTTCGAAAGAGTGTCATACGTTCCGTCAGCTGTTTTTTTATCAATAGAAGACATTTTTTTGACAGCTTTACGGATAGTTGGGAAATTTGTAAGCATACCCCCCGGCCATCTTTCTGTAACATATGGCATTTGGATTTTGCTAATCCTTTCAGCAATTATTTCCCTGGCTTGTTTTTTTGTTGCTACAAATAAAACTTTTCTGCCTGACTTAGCAATTTGTTTAAGCGCTGAAGCTGCTTCTTCAATTTTTACTACTGTCTTCTCAAGATCGATAATATGAATCCCATTACGTTCCATAAAAATATATGGAGCCATATTAGGGTTCCATTTTCTTTTCAGGTGTCCGAAATGGACACCGGCATCTAGCAATTCTTTAAAATTTGTTCTGTGCATTTGTTGAAAATTTAAGTTTACATTCTTAATTTATCAATTGCCAGGTAGCCCTTGGTAAACGGGAGTCCTGACAATTTAGATACTAAACTCACTAGCAATAAATTATCGTTTACTGAATTGAAATTTCTTTCTGGCACCGGGTTGTCCGGGTTTTTTCCTCTCAACATGGCGTGGATCCCTGGTTAGAAAACCGTTGGAACGAAGAGATGATCTGCATTCAGGATCGATTTTAACGAGAGCTCTGGCAATGGCAAGACGAAGTGCTTCGGCCTGTCCATTAACTCCTCCGCCATTTAAGTTGACTTTAATATCATATTTGTTGGTCGATTCAACAAGTACCAACGGTTCCATTATCCGGATATGAAGTTGTTTTGTTGGAAAGAACTTCTTGTAATCTTTTTTGTTTACAGTAATATTTCCCTTTCCATCTGTAATATATATCCTTGCAATAGCAGATTTCCGGCGACCAATAGTGTTAATAACTTCCATATTGATTATTTAATAGAATTCAAATTAATTTTATCAGGTTTTTGTGCTTCATACGGATGATCCGGTCCTATAATAACATGCAGGTTTTTATAAATAGCACTGCCAAGACGATTTTTCGGAAGCATCCCTTTTACAGCATGCTCAACTACATGTATTGGTTTCTTGTTAAGAACATCACCGATAGTACGAATTTTTTGTCCTCCGGGGTAACCAGAATGACTTATATATTTTTTATCGGTTAATTTATTGCCTGTAAGTTTTACTTTTTCAGCATTTATAACAATAACATTATCTCCGCAATCAACATGAGGAGTAAAATCGGGTTTGTGTTTTCCGCGTAAAACATATGCCACTTTTGAAGCCAGTCGACCTAATATTTCATTTTCAGCATCAATAAGCATCCAATTCTTTTTAACAGTCTTCTTGTTGGCTGAAATGGTCTTGTAACTTTTAGTATCCACTTTGTGCCTAAGTTTTTAATTAATACATCAATACAATTTAAGGATATGCTCAAATTGTGGTCTGCAAAAATACAATTATTTTTATTATTACAACAATAAAGGCAATAAATTATCTTTGTTTTTGTTATTGATTATGGTTTAAGTTTTTAAGATGTTTAATCATCGGATCATTAATCATTTGAATATCTATTTCCTGGGGTTGATCCTTCTTGCTGTTTCATTACCCCTTTCGAAATTTGTTTTAAGTGTTTCGATATTTATCCTCCTGGGGAACTGGATACTTGAAGGGGAATTCAAGAGGAAATTAAATATATTGAAAAGCAGGAGTAGTGTTTTAATTTTCTCTTTAATTGTTATTATTCATATTGTCTGGTTATTAAAAACAGGGGATATTCAAAGCGGGTTACATGACATTCAGATAAAATTAACCTTGTTAGCTTTGCCATTGATAATTGGAACATCCGAAGGGTTGGGAAAGAAACAAATTAGTATAATTCTGTTGTTTTTTATTGCAGCGGTTACAGTTGCGTCATTGATCATTGCTTTTATCTTCTTTGGTTTTTCCGGGATAGAAGTGGATAGTATAAAAGAGGCATCGGTTTTTATCTCACACATTCGTTTTTCTTTAATGGTAAATGTTGCCATTTTTATTCTCGCCATTTTTGTATTTGATAAACCTTATTTTAACCTATCCGGTATTGGAAAAATCATTTTCATACTCGTTTTGTTATGGTTGATAATCTTCCTGGTATTGTTTCAAACCTTAACGGGTATTGTGATTTTTACTATAATTGGCTATTCCATGGTTATGAAATCAGTTTATAGAATTAAGGATCATATTATCAGGTTTTTATGGTTTGTTTTATTAATAGGTATTATCCCTGTATCTTTAGTACTTATCCATGGGGAAGTTGTAAATTTTTATAATGTAGAAGAGGTAAACCCGGATTCATTAACATTATATACCTCTAATAATAATATCTACCACCATAACCTTAACCGGAAAGAAATAGAAAACGGGAAGTATGTATGGATATATGTTTGCGAAGATGAGATAAGGGAGGAGTGGAATAAGAGAAGTGAATTTAACTATGGTGGTTATGATCTTAAAGGTCAGGAGATAAAATATACGCTGATAAGGTTTCTTACATCAAAGGGGTTACGAAAAGATTCAGCTGCAATTTGGAAATTATCAAACAATGATGTGCGCAATATTGAAAAGGGAATTGCAAATTATATTTATTCTGATAAGTTCAGTGCAAAAGCATTAATATATCGCATTATATGGGAATTTGACAGTTACAGGAAAGGTCTTAATCCAAGTGGTCATTCGTTAACTCAAAGAATAGAATACTGGAAAACAGGGTATAAAATTGCAAGAAAGAATTTTTGGTTAGGTGTTGGTACAGGTGATCTGCAGGCGGCATTTAATAAACAGTATGAGGATGATAATTCAGTGCTGGATAGGGATTGGAGATTACGGGCACATAATCAATTCTTAACTTTTTTTATTGCTTTTGGAATTTTTGGGTTTTTGATTTGTGTTTTTGCCATATTTGCCCCTGTAATATTTGAAAAAAAGTATTATGATACTGTTTTTATGATTGTATTTTTTATTGGGATTTTATCTTTTTTTAATGAGGATACTCTTGAAACTCATACCGGAGCAACCTTTTTTGCATTTTTTTACGCCTTGTTACTTTTTGGATTAAAGGATGTAAGTAGAAATAAAGAAAATATATTATGAACCATAATGTTTTAATGAAAGAAACTATTGATCTTTCAATTAAGAATACTGAAAATGACGGTGGCCCATTTGGTGCTGTAATAACAAAGAATGGTGAAATAGTATCAAAATCTGTCAATAGGGTTACTAAGGATAATGATCCCACTGCCCATGCAGAAATATTGGCTATAAGGGAAGCTGCAAAACAGCTTAAAACATTTGATCTTAGTGGGTGTGTAATTTATTGTTCGTGCGAGCCATGTCCAATGTGTCTTGGTGCCATATACTGGGCCAGAATAGATAAGATATATTATGCTTGCAACAGGTTTGATGCAAAAAAATATGGATTCGATGATGAATATTTATATAAAGAGATTAATCTGCCTATCGGACAAAGAGAAATTTCTTCCAGCCAATTATTAAGAAAAGAGGCTCTGGAGGCATTCAAAAAATGGGAAAAGAACGAAAAGAAAACATTGTATTGATGTATGAAAAGCTAACAAAAGAATTCTTTCTCAGAGATGTACTTGAAGTAGCTCCGGATTTGTTGGGGAAATACCTGGTAATAAATCAAAAGAAAGGTGGAATTACCAGGTACCTTATTACGGAAGTAGAGGCATACAGAGGTGAAGAAGATAAAGCTTGCCATGCAAGCAAAGGGCGTACAAAACGAACAGAGATAATGTACCACGAAGGAGGTAAAATTTATGTCTATCTTGTGTACGGAATGTACTGGATGCTGAATATTGTTACAGGCGAAAAAGATAATCCACAGGCAGTATTAATAAGGGGTGTGAAAAATTTTCAGGGCCCAGGCATATTATCAAGAAAATTTAAAATTAATGGTTCATTTTATGGTGAGGATCTTTCTGATTCAAACAGAATATGGATTGAGAACAGTTACAAAAAGAGTGATTTTTATACTGCTCCAAGAATTGGGATTAATTATGCCGGTGATGAATGGAAAAATAAATCCTGGAGGTTTGTTTTGAAAGATGAATAATTATCTGCTTATTTTAAATTCTTTTTTTTAATACGCTTTAGTGAAAATCCTTGCTTAAAAAGCACATGTAATCCAAAACTGTAATCAAAAATTGACCTTTCAATATCATAATATGATTCTCCTTGCAGAACAAAATTGACAAAATCGTCAAGTTCAACATGATAAGCAATAAAAGCGGTAAGAATTTCTCTTGATGGATCGCCGGTATTGGTTGTTTCTTTATAAACTGAACTGAAAAGCGGATTGCCCTTAGGGGCTATAAATCTGTTCCCTTTCCAGTATCCCAGCGAAAAATTAGTCCGTGCTGTTTCCAAATAGGTTTTGAAATAAAAAGCTGTTCCTTTCGAATAAGGATAGATTTCTTTTTTTGTTAAATCATTAAAAGAAGAAAACATGGTTCTGAAACCAATAACTTTTTCATTTAATGTATTGATTGAAATGTCAAGACCTGTTGTTGAATTAAGATATGTTTCAACGGGAAGCGGAGAGGAATCTATCTGCCCGCCCTTATGTATCATTAATGTTTGTAATGGAATTGAAGCGCGTAATGAATTATCACTGTTATAAAAAGAAATCTCTGAAGATGTGCCAAATACAAGTTTTTCCCTGAAAGGGTCTCCTTTAGTAATAAATTGCTCCCAGGATACCCACAGATCAGATTTGAAGTTATTGAAATTGAACAGAAATTGAATACCGTTCTCTAAATTATGGGTATAATATTTTTCAAAACTCAATATATGATCATCCATTTGATGGTTTAAAGTGCCTTGCAGGGTGCCCAAAATAAATGTAAAATGTTTTCCCGGCTGATAATGAAATGAAAAAACAGGTGAATATTGTGAGAAATGTTCGAGTCCGGAATATTTAAGAAAATGAACGCCGGCTGAAAAAATCGTTTTCTCTCCGGGCTGAAATTTTAGTTCGGGCTGTATAAAATATCCAATCAATGTGTAGCCATCAGCAAATGGGGCAAAGTATTCGTTATTTCTTACAAAGTTTGCATTAGTGATTTTTAGACTTAGAATATTTCTATTTGCCGAATCAATTATTATCTGATCCTGAAATATTGAATCAGGATATTGAGCTTTTGTAACAGGGAACAAAAACAAAAAGAGAAAAACCATAAAATAAAAAACACGGTTCATATATGAATCATTCAGTATTGAGGATAATCAAAATTAGCATAAAATACCAATCAAATATTGCTTTTTTAATTATTTTACGAAGCTATGTTCTTAAATAGTTTAATACTATTCAAATGAAACTGCTAAATTTGGAAGATTATGAAATCCACATGCGTCAAATTAATATGAAAACATTCAAATTCCGGAATAACATTACAGGCTGGATAATATTTCTTATTGCCTTAGTTGTTTATCTTCTGACAATTGAGCCGACAACCAGCTTTTGGGATTGCGGAGAATTTATTTCGTCTGCATATAAGCTGGAAGTCGGACATCCGCCCGGAGCTCCGTTTTTTATGTTACTGGCAAGGTTTTTTTCTCTGTTTGCCGGCAGTAACGCAACAAATGTGGCTGCGATGATAAATTCATTATCAGCACTTGTGAGTGCATTTACAATTCTTTTCCTGTTCTGGACAATTACCCATCTTGCCGGGAAGTTTTTCAAAAATAATGGAGGAAAAAGTAAATCCGTTCATTTTCTGATTTTGGGAAGTGGAATTGTAGGTGCACTGGCGTACACTTTTTCTGACACATTCTGGTTTTCTGCTGTTGAGGGTGAGGTGTATGCAACATCTTCTCTATTTACAGCAGTAGTATTCTGGGCTATTCTGAAGTGGGAAAACGTTGCTGATGAGAAATATGCCAACCGATGGTTAATTCTAATCTGCTACCTGATGGGTTTATCAATAGGAGTTCATTTATTAAACCTGCTTGCTTTACCGGCAATTGTTTTTGTTTATTATTTCCGAAAATACAAACCTTCAAAAAAGGGGATTATCACTGCCGGTTTGGTTGCCATAGTTTTATTGGGTTCAATAATGTATATAATTATTCCCGGAGTTGTGAGGCTGGCTACAATATTTGAACTTCTTTGTGTAAATGTTCTTAGTCTTCCATATCATTCCGGTGCAATTGTTTATGTTATTATACTTATAACTCTTATTGCCTGGAGTATACGATATACAGTTAAGAAACAAAAGGCAATACTTAATACAGTTATTACGGGTATAACTGTAATACTTATCGGGTATTCGTCATATGCTCTGATTTTAATAAGGTCTGATGCTAATCCCCCAATGGATCAGAGTAATCCTGATAACCTGTTTTCCTTACTATCATATCTGAACAGGGAGCAATATGGTAGTCGCCCTTTAATTTATGGTCAATATTACAGCGCCCCGTTGAGAGATATTAAAGATGGAAAACGACTGTATGCCAGGAAAGACGGAAAATATATTGTTACAATGAGGAAACCTGAGTATGTGTATGACAGCAGGTTTACTACCTTGTTCCCAAGAATGTATAGCAGAGAAGATAAGCATATTCAGGCTTATAAAGAATGGGCAGAGATAAAAGGTGTAAATATTACACTTCGTGACGGACAGGGTGAATCGCGACAGGTTACAAAGCCCACTTTTGCCGAAAACCTTAAATTCTTCTTTAGTTACCAGCTTGGATATATGTACTTCAGATATTTTATGTGGAACTTTGCCGGGCGGCAAAATGATATTCAGGGACATGGGAGTATCCTTAAAGGTAATTGGTTGAGTGGGATTAATTTTCTGGATGATTGGCGATTGGGAGATCAGGAAAACATACCCGGTCATTTGAAAAACAATCCGGCAAGGAACAGATACTATTTCCTTCCATTGATACTTGGGTTACTTGGCTTAATATTTCATTATAGAAGGGATAAGAAAAATTTCTGGGTAATAATGTTATTATTCTTTTTTACAGGCATAGCTATAGTGATCTATCTTAATCAAACACCTCATCAGCCAAGGGAAAGGGATTATGCTTATGCCGGTTCTTTTTACGCATTCAGTATCTGGATTGGGTTGGGAGTTTATGCTATTGCTACTTATATGAATAAGATTTTGCCTTATCGTTTGAGTGTTGGAATTTCTATTCTGGCCGGTTTTATTTTTGTACCGCTTCTTATGGCCTTCGAAAACCGGGATGATCACGACAGGTCGGGAAGATATACAGCCCGCGATTTTGCAGGAAATTATCTTAATTCATGTGCCCCGGATGCAATACTATTCACAAATGGTGATAATGACACCTTTCCACTTTGGTATGCGCAGGAAGTTGAGGGTATAAGAACTGATGTGCGCGTAGTGAATCTTAGCTACCTGGGAGGTGACTGGTATATCGATCAGATGAAAATAAAAGCTTATGAATCTGATCCGGTTCCGTTTTCTTTGAGTAAGGATAAATATATACAGGGGACAAGAGATGTTGTGCTTTTTAATGAAAAAATTAATGGGTATTATGATCTTAAAGAGCTCATTGATTTTGTTGCCAGTGATGCCAGGAAAACAAAAACGCCATCACCCTTTGCAAGAGATGAACTGCTTGATTTTTTCCCAACAAAGAAATTTCTCCTAAAGATCGACTCTGCAAATGTTCTGAATAATGGAACTGTTCCTGCCAGGTTAGCCGGGAAAATACTTAAAGAAATGAAATGGGAATATCCTTCAGAGTTAGTGTATAAAAATGATTTAATGGTACTTGATTTGCTGGCTAATAACAATTGGAACAGACCAATATACATTGCTATTACTGTGCCAGGATCGGCTTACATGGGACTTAAAGATTTTTTTCAGGTTGAAGGTCTTGCTTATCGTATTGTCCCGGTAAAAGTTGATGAAGTAGATGGGTTTTACGGCAGGATTGAATCAGAAATAATGTATGATAATTTAATGAACAAATTTAAATGGGGTGGCGCTACTGATCCTGAAGTTTATCTGGATGAAAATAATAAACGAATGCTTTCGAATTTTCGTAGTTCCTTTACCAGACTGGCTTTCAAATTAATAAAGGAGGAGAAAAATGATTCTGCAAGAAAGGTTATAGAACGTAGCATGGAACTTTTTCCAAACGAAAGGGTTCCTTATGGATATTTCTCAGTTCAGATACCGGAAGTATTTTACAGGCTGGGGAATATTGAAGAAGCGAATAAGATTACAAATGAAATAGCAGATATGTATATTTCGGAATTGGGCTATTACTTTTCTCTTGAAATGAAGTTCTCAAAAACTTTACAAAGCGAAAAACAATTGGGGCTTCAGATATTGAAGGAATTAATTCAGTTAACAGAGTTATTCCAACAAAATGAACTTAATGATCAATTAAAAGAAAAGTTTAATGCTTTTTATGCATTGTACAGGAAAGGGGCCTGATATTTTGAAAAGGTTATCACAGAAGCCACCGGTATGGATTCGCAAATGGTTTCCTGAGCTTATCTGGGTAATTCCAAACCATAATAATGATGTATATCTTACTTTTGATGACGGACCTAATCCTGAAGTAACTCCGCGGATTCTGGATATATTGGCCAGGTATGATGCCATGGCTACCTTTTTTTGTCTTGGAAGAAATGTCGAAAAATACCCGGAGATATTTGACAGAATACAACGGGAAGGACATGTTGTTGGGAATCATTCGTATAGTCATCCGGACGGATGGAGAACAGGGAAAACAAAATATGTGGAAGATATTGAAAGAGCTGCAAAGTTAATTCCGGGCACTTTGTTCAGACCCCCTTACGGAAGGATAAGGCCAATACAAATAAAGGCTTTGAAAGAAAAGTACCAGATTGTTATGTGGGATTTTATGTGTTGGGATTTTAAAAAACGGACAACCAAAGGCGATTGCTTAAAAAGTGTTAAAAAATATTGCCGAACCGGTTCAATAGTCGTATTTCATGACACAAACCGTGCTCAGGAGAGAATAATTTCTGAATTGGCATGTATTATTGATTGGTTTGAGAAGAAAGGCTTTCAATTTAAAAAATTAATTTGTTAGAAAAATGACCGTTAAAGAATCGTTTATTAACAGGTAATTTTTAAGTTTGCCGGAGAAAGAGAGGAAAAGTGGAATAATGGAAGAATGGGAAGATGCGTAATTCCAATATTCCAATATTCCAACATTCCAATAAGCTAAAAGTATTATCATTTATAAAAGCGTTTTGCTAGACCATAAACTTATAAAAGATGGAGATATTAATACTCGGATCAGGGGGGCGGGAACATGCACTGGCCTGGAAGATGTCACAAAGTACATTAGTTAAGAAAATATTCATTGCTCCCGGTAATGCCGGAACAGAGTTAATTGGTGAGAATATTCAGATTGACCCGGATGATTTTGATTCTGTCGGGGAATTTGTTGTGAAGAAGAAAATGGATATGGTAATTGTTGGACCTGAAGTGCCATTGGTAAACGGGATACATGATTTTTTCCTTGATCATGATTTATTAAAGAATATCCCCGTAATCGGACCTGTGAAAAAAGGAGCTATGCTGGAAGGCAGCAAGGATTTTGCAAAGAATTTTATGGTCAAATATGATATTCCAACTGCCAGGTATAATACTTTTAATGCCGGTTCGAGAGAGAGTGCCTTTCATTTTCTTAAAACAATAGAACCGCCATATGTTCTCAAAGCGGACGGTTTAGCTGCCGGCAAAGGGGTTGTGATATTAAATGATTATGATAAAGCCATTGAAGAACTGAATGCTATGTTTGATGGAAAATTCGGGGAAGCGGGTAAAAAAATTCTCATTGAAGAATTTTTGGATGGTATTGAATTATCAGTTTTTGTTCTGACGGATGGGAAAACATACAAGATTTTGCCGGAAGCAAAAGACTATAAGCGGATAGGGGAAGGTGATACGGGACTTAATACCGGTGGTATGGGAGCAATATCACCTGTGCCCTTTGCTGATAGCAAATTTATGAAGAAAGTAGAAACCCGGATCATTCAGCCAACAATCAAAGGGATTAACCGGGAAGGGATAGATTATAAAGGATTTATTTTCTTTGGGCTGATAAATGTGAAAGGAGATCCATATGTTATTGAATACAATGTTAGAATGGGTGATCCGGAAGCAGAAGTAATAATTCCCAGGATAAAATCAGATCTGGTTGATTTATTCATTGCAGTTTCAGAGAATAGATTATCAGGCAAATCTCTTGAGATTGATCAAAGAACTGTTGCAACTGTGATGCTTGTGTCAGGAGGATACCCCGGATCTTATAAAAAAGGGGAAACAATAAATAATCTTGATAAAGTTAAGGATAGCATCCTGTTTTACGCAGGTGCCCGCCGGGAAGGCAACAATGTTTTTACAAACGGAGGAAGAGTGATATCGGTTAGCTCTTATGGTTCGGACAAAGATCAGGCCCTTTCGAAATCGTATCAGAATGCCCGGCTAATATCTTTTAATAAGAAGCACTACCGTTCCGATATAGGATTTGATTTGTAAATTGTCAGGATATGTTACTTAGAATTTTTAAAAGTATTCAACCTCCAATAATTTTTCTAATCATTTTAATGACTATTGGTATATGGTTAAATACATTTCTAAACCCGGGAAATTCAAATTTCTATTTTAACGAACACCCAATGCCTCTGTATGGTGTTTTAACAAATCTTGTTTCTCCTGTTTCTTTTTTGGGAACATTGATTACTATGATTATCTGGTTTATTCATGGCTTATTATTAGTCAGACTTAATACTAAATTCTTTTTTATTAATGAAAGAACATATTTACCTGCTGCAGTTTTTATCTTGTCAGCATGCTTTATTGCAGACCTACAGAGTTTAAACCCGGTAATTATTTCAAGTATTTTTCTTCTAATAGCTATAGAAAGGTTGATAGATTCTTACAGGAACACAAATATTTCCTTTAACTCTTTCGATGCCGGTTTACTTATTGGAACGGGGACTCTTTTTTATTTAAATCTCGGATTTTTTCTTTTGCTTATTTGGATCGGGTTATTTATTCTAAGGCCGGGAAACTGGCGTGAATGGGTTGTCCCAATCCTGGGTTTTTGTACTCCGGTTATTTTGGCGGCAGCAATATATTATCTTCTTAATGGCGATCTGTTTCTTTTTATCGGGATTATCCGGGACAACCTGGTTCCTTTTAAATATGATATTACACAATTTCACTATTATTTTTTAGGTTATCTGGCATTACTTGTTGCTTTTGCCAGTTTTCAGCTTTTAAGAGATATTATCACAAAAAAAATAAAATCACGAAAGATTTTTTTAATTTTCTGGTGGGTATTTTCTATTTCTGCAATAGTGTTTTTCATCGTTCCATGGGTATCATTTGAAATGATAGTATTTGCATTTGTGCCATTATCATTCTTACTTACAAATTATTATTTAAATATCAGGGTTAAATGGTTTGGGGAGCTATCATTTTTATTATTTGCAGGAGGATTGATTTTTATTCTTTTTGCTGATATGATTACATAAAAAACCCCGGGTGTTTAACCCCGGGCTAATATTTCCAGAAAAATTAACTGCTATTTATTTACAAATGACAAAACACCAACCGCATAGCCTTCCTTGCCATCCTTAAAAGATATCCATATTTGATATGATCCGGTTTTATGACATTCAAAATCAAATGAGCGATATATTTTTCCGCTTTCCGTAATAGAACTGGCGATTTTTTTCCCGTCGCTATAAAGCTGGATTATACCTTGTCCTTTGGAATCATCGGAATTACATATAGATAGTCTGTAGTGTGTGTTTTTAAGTAATATGGCAGTGTTTTTATGAGTAGGAATATTATCCTGTGAATAAGCTTCAGGAAGTTTAACAACATAGTCTTTCAAATATTGCGTTTCAGATCCGGCATTTTTGGAACATTGAAATACCAGTGTAGAAGGATCCTGTGCGTTTGCTGTTCTTGAGAATGAGCAAATAAATAAAAAAGCAAATAGCATTATCAATAACTTTTTCATCTGTTATAAGCCTATTAACTTGTTTCGTACTTTTTCTGTTTTTTCTATTATACTATTCAATTGGTCTTCCGAAATATCCACGATACTTTTTTCGTTCTGGACGATAACTAATATTGTGTCTTTTTCAATGACTTTTTCAATGGTCTCGGGTTCACCAATTTCATACGTGATATTTATTTTTTTAAACTCAACATTAAGAGTTTCAAAATCCCGGATCAATTCGTTAAAACTCGGGTTTTTTTTATAGAGATTCAAAACATTGAGAAGGTCAGTTAAGATTATTTTCTGTTCTCCAATTCTCTCTGATATATCAGGATGAGGGTACTCTTTGGCAACCTGGGTTATCAGGTACAGACCTTCAATCCATAAACCTGATATCATTAACGAACTAAGATAAGATCTGCCGGGTGTTTCACGAAGATAAGAGTCTATTTCATTATAGCTATGAACAGATAAGAACATCAAAGAATCAAGATTTTGATTATTTGTTGCAAGACGCTTAAGAGTGGTGTAGTCAAAGAATTGACCAACGCGAAGTCCATCAGCAAGTGTTTTGATAATTGAAATGTACTCAACTGCAGCCGAAGATTTTTCATACATGTTAAGATAACCCAGATCGGCACCAAATATCCCTAATTTATATGCCATCTGAAAATTTGTATTTAGATCGTTAACAGAGCTTGTATTAGCCAGATATCTTTTTGAAAATGGTACGCCGAGACGGTTCATTAAAGCAGCCATTTCAATCGGTGAAGCAATATTAGCAACAATCTCAACTAATGCCTCTTCTGAAACCTCTATTTCCATCGCGGAAATTGAGCTATCTTGACGTGTATTTTCATTATACTCAGAATTATCAACTGAAGTCCGGCATGAAACCATCAAAATTAAAACCAGAAGAAAGCCCTGAACATTTTTAAATATGTATAGAATTTGTTTCATTAAATTAAATATTATGATAAAATTACAATATTTAAAGCTTTATTAAAAAGTTTTTAACTGTTTTTCTAAAATTAATTACACCAACAGAATCAATTATTCTTTTAAGTGCCTCAAAGTGTAGAGTAAAATAAAGCACTAAAGTCATGAACCAGACCAAAGCAATATTAAAAATATATGTATTAAAATACCTGCCAGCAAACCATTTCTCAGGAGCAAAAAAATGTGTTCTGAAATCCAGGAAACTCTCAGGGAACGGATCAAGATAAATTGGCTCAATTTGTTGAATAAGCTTCTGGTTGTATTTTACAATCGGATGATTTTCATATACTTTCTTAACCATATCAGCCAGCCTGTCGTTAAAATACGAATTCATTAAATTTAAGCTTTTTTCTGGCTGGATTTCTTGCATACGCTCCTTAATCCGCTCTTTTTTAAGATCATTTGCAAAATAAACACTGTCATAGTATTTATTAAGTTTTATTAGATATAACCTGACAGCAGTTGATATATCAATACTATAGGACTCAGGGGTGAGTGAATTCAGATATTGGAATCTGATACTATTAACGAGGGTCATTTCTTTTCTTATCTCATTTGAAAGCAATTTTAGATTACCTGAATTTTCAGGAGTAAGTTCATTATTGTTAAAATCTTTGTTAATGAGATTTAGGACCTCATTAAGTTTGGGTAAAAAATGGACTTTTTTATAATCTGCAATACTCATCTCTTTTTCAAAGTCATAGAATATCTTTTCATATTCATTATCCTTGAATTGGGAAACCATTAATGCTTCATATGTCCATCTTGTGGCCATTATTTCAGCAATAATCGGTACTTTATCTACACTTCCGATATTGCGGTTCAGCTTATCAAAACTAAACATAGCGCCGCTTAATACCATCATAGGGATTATTAACAAAGGGATAATGATATAAATAGTGATAGCAGAATTAAATGATGCAGAAATATTTAATCCAAGCAAATTAGCAAAAGCGGCTGTAGTAAACAGAGCCAACCAGTAGGTAAATGTCATTCCTTTTATACCGAGGATACTGTTTCCGATAATAACAAATAATATTGCCTGAATTGCTGAAAGAGTAAATAGAATAAGAATTTTTGAAATTAAATAGCTGGAACGGCTAAGATTAAGAAATTTCTCCCTGCGAATCATTTTCCGGTCTTTGAAAATTTCCTCAGCACTAACAGTCATACCAAGAAAAAGCATAACAATAAGACTCATGAAAATATAAATGGGTATATTTTCATTTTCATAAAACAAATAAATATCTGAATCAGGATCGGCTATATACCGGATAATATATGATAGGATGAAAGCTAATAGCGGTGCTTCCAATAGATTAAGTATTACATATTGTGTGTTGGATATTTTGGAAAGAAAATCACGAAAAATGTATATGCTGAATTGTTTTAACCAGTTAGGTATCTTAAATGTTGACAGGGGTTTTTCCCCGATCTCAGGTATCGGTTCGGATTTGATATTTTTTGTATAAGCGTTTTCCCAGTTAGCAGGGGTAACTCTTCTTTTTCCTGTATATTTCCCATATTCATCAACAACCCTTGCTTCAATAATATTAAAAATGAGTTCAGGATTTACTGTTCCGCATTGAGAACATTCGCCAATGTCGCAATTGATTTGTTCATCCAGGGTTTTAAAATAAATAATTGCCTCAATGGGATTTCCCATATATACCATATATCCGCCGGTATCTAAAACAATAATATCATCAAACATTTTAAAGATATCTGACGAAGGTTGATGGATTACAATAAAAATCAATTTGCCTCTCAGTGTAAGTTCCCTGAGAAGATCCATGACATTTTCAGAATCACGGGAGGAAAGACCGGATGTAGGTTCATCAACGAACAAAATAGCCGGTTCACGAATTAATTCAAGTGCAATATTCAACCTTTTTCTTTGTCCTCCACTTATGATATTACTTGTTGGGGAACCAACTTTCAGATCTTTTTTCTCAAGTAGCCCAAGATTGTTAAGGGTTTTGTTTACAAGAATCTTTATTTCTTCGTCCGATTTATCTCTGAAGCAAAGCTTTGCATTAAAGTAAAGATTCATAAAAATTGTAAGCTCTTCAATAAGCAGATCATCTTGCGGGATGTAACCAATTATCCCTTTTAAATCTTCTGTATTTTTGTGAAGATCTTTCCCGTTTATCCTGATTTTTCCTGATGAGGGTTTTTTGAAACCGCTAAGAATATTCAGTAAAGTGGTTTTTCCGGCACCGCTTGAACCCATGATGCCAACCAGTTTGCCCTGTGTCTCAGAAAAACTGATATTTCTTATACCCATTTCTCCATTTGAGAATTGATAATCCAGGTTCTCAGCAACATATGATATCTTTATAGTAGTATCATCAACCATAAAGTTGGATACTATATCACTGTAATAAATAGGTCTGCCTTTTGATAATCTTATGGAACTACCATTGGCAACGAGATATAAACGTTTGTTGGTAATTGGAAGTCCATTCAAGAAAATTTCATCAGGCGAATCATGCTTAAGGAAATACAGATCAACACTATGGATTTGGAGTATGTATATTTTGCTGTCAAAAAATTTTGGCGAAATCTGCTTGCAGTTTTGGCATCTCAAATCTTTATTGCTAATAATCAGTATACTTGTGCGGTCTAATTTTTCCGGAAATTGTTCTTTTACAAATGCCTGGATATCTTCAAATTCTTCTTTTGATATTTTAAAAACTTCCGCAACAGTATTTATTATATTCATCCTCTGATTTGTAAACTTTTTATCAGAAGAGACAAGTTCAAAAAGCCTGACAAGAACAATTATCTTTTGATGCTGAGTTAGTGTGCGGTTAATTTGTTTACAAATGCTAAAGATTTTTACTGAATCCCTGACCGAAGTGGGCCGGGATTTACTTTTCGAAAAATCTTCTTCTTTTAGTCCGGCAAATTCTGCGAAAAGATCCATGTATTCATGAACAGCT
>JAGGXD010000225.1 GCA_021163295.1 Bacteroidales bacterium | reverse complement strand
CGTCCCCTACTACAGAATTAAAAGGGGATCAGGTGTCGTTGGGATAATAAGTTTACAAAGTTGCCAACGTCTCCCATTAATCCACTTTGGGGGTATTCTGATTTTTTAGAGGCTATTCAAAACCCAAAGCACAAAGAACACGAATCTATGGTTGAGTGGGTTGGTGGAGAATTTGATCCTGATAAGTTAGATATTAAGTTTATCAATATTCATCTGAAAAATTTGAAATTATGAGATCTCTTTGCATAAAAACAGCATGTTACGGAAATCTTTTCTCTTTGGTGTGCAGGGATACAAAGGTTGAGAACATTGTATATAAAACAATTGCAGATAAAAGGAAAAAACCGATTTTCAGGCCATTTTTCGGCATACCGAGAACCGGCATAATTATGAAAACAAAAAATGTGTAATCCGGAAAAGATATGAATGACTTGTAATTTTTATCAAACCACCATTTGCGGTATTTATTGAACAGGTTCAGTATGCCTGAATTTGCAGCTATGTTGTTGTTTGACTTTAAGGCAAAACCCGCAAGATAACTTATATAGCTTTCAGCAATATGAAAAAATGCCATCCCGGAAACGGTAAAGGTAAACAGCATATCCTGGGAATATGCAAGGGAAAAAAGAATTAGAAGATCGCCGGCAAGGTCTGACACATGATCAAGATAACGGCCAAGTTCCGATGCCTGATTAGTTAATCTTGCCACTGATCCGTCCACACAATCAAAAAGATATGCTATGTAGTATGATATCCCACCGGCAATCATGTATATATGAGAGTTGCAGAGAAATAAAATAGCTGCTGATATCCTGAAAAAAAGTGCAGCAAGTGTAATCTGGTTAGGCGTTAGTATCCTGTTATTACTGAAGAATAAAATCAGCTTTTTTGCAACAGGCAGAACAAAAAAAGAGGCGTGCCAGGATTTTAAAACCAGGATTTTTTCTACATCATCAGGTGAAATATTTCTGTCCGGCCTGCTTTCTTGATCTGATTTAATTTTTTTATCGGATTTCAAATACACTGCCGTTGATGTCCTGTACAAGAACGTTAATAATCTCTTCTGCCACCTTTTCCGGCTTTATAAGGGTTGCCGGGTCTTCCTTTCCGAAATTTCTGTATCTGAGTGGAGTTGCAACCCTGCCGGGACTTACAATATTTACATTTATATCCAGCTCCGATACCTCTTCGGCCAGTGCCTGCACAAAGTTTACAAGGGCTGCTTTTGAACTCGAATACGCCGCATATCCAGCTCTTCCCCTCGTATATGAACTTGAGCCGACAAAAACCATGCGGCCGCTCCCATTTTTTTTAAAAGCAGGAAGTGCAGCTTTGGCAACAAGAAAAGCCCCTTTAATATTAACATTGTAAATATAATCCCACTCATCTTCACTCATGAACAATACATCTCTTCTGATTAAATCTCCGGCACAGTTTACCACCATGTCTATTCTGTCATAATTGTCAATTATTGTGTTAAATGCAGCCTTTACAGATGAAAAAGAGGTGACATCAAGGGGAATTTCAGTTGTTCTTGACAGGCCAAAGGCTGTGGCGCCTGCTTTTTCAGCCTGTTGAACTACACATTTTCCTATTCCGCTTGATCCGCCTATGACTGCCACAATTTTTCCTTCAAGAGCCTTGTCCGGAATAATCCGATCGGCATGGCGTGTCTGGAGCTGAAACAGTTTGTCTGCTATATGCAGATCCATGGGGTATGTGATTTTAATGTTCTGCTCATCTCCGTCTGCAACATATACTGGATATCCCATCCTTAAAACAAGATAGCAATCATCGGATGCGTTTGTGATGTTATCTTCAAGTGCTTTTTCATGGGCTTTTTTAATCAGGTTATACTCAAAGGCCTGCGGTGTCTGTCCTCTTCGTAAAAAGGAACGAGGCGGGATATCTTCAATAAAATTATCTTTGCTGATTCTAATTATGGTGTCTGCCGATGGTATGGCAGTGTCCACAGCTTTATGCTTAGTTACGGCTTCATAAACCTCTTTGATGATTTTTTCCTTAATAAAAGGTCTTACAGCGTCATGTATAAACACATAATCCGTGTTGGAAGCATTGCAGCATGAAAGTCCTATAAATGAAGATTCCTGCCTTGTTTCGCCTCCGCAGACGACTTTCCTGATTTTTTTAATATTGTATTGCCTTGCATATTCCCATACAGATTCTATATTTTCCCTGTCGGTTACAACAACAATCTGATTAATAGACCTGCTTTGTTCAAACACCTTTAGCGTGTGAACAATTACAGGAAGCCCTGCAAGTTTTGTAAACTGCTTGGGCTTGTTGCCCTTAAATCGTTCTCCTGTTCCTGATGCGAGGATAATTGCAGTTGTCATTTCTCTTATCCAATTTCCAATATTTTTTTTATTGCTCTTTCAGAATTTTTACCGTCAAAATAAGGATTAAACTTAGACTTGAACTCTATTATTTTAGTTTTCCATTTTGTGTAATCAAATTTTTTTATACTTTCCAATAACTCTTCTTTGGTATAAGAAATATGCCCAGGGACAAAGGATTTGTAATCAAAATAAAACCCTCTTCTATCGTAATAGTCATTTAAATCGGGAGCATAAAAAAGTATAGGTCTTTCTAACAAAGCAAAGTCAAAAATAATAGAAGAATAATCTGTGATTAAAATATCCGATATAACCAAAGCCTCTTCAGTTTTAACAGCATTTAAATCTAAAATTCTTGAAAAATCTATATATGTTAAAATAAACTTAGGAATACTTTGATGTAATCTTAATGCAATTTTAAACTCAGAAGAAATGCTTGTTGCCAAAAAATTAATGTCCTTAGCTATGTTTATGTAATGCTCCCAGGGAACCTTATCTCTAAAAGTCGGCGCAAATAAAATAATTTTTTCTTTGTTTATTTTGAAGTTTTTTCTCAAATCATCTCTCTTTTTATTTAATTCAAACAATATGTCGTTCCTTGGCAAACCGTTTACGACAATCTTTTTTTTATCAAAACCTCCGAAGGCTTTGGAATAAATGTTTACTACACTATCTGATGAGCAGAATACAACATCCCAGTTTTTTATGTCTTTTTCCCTCCAAAATTTTCTCCATTTATTCCATTTTGTGTAAAAACCAAATTTTTTAAAAGCTCCTGCACCGTGCCAAAGTTGAACAACAATACTTTTTTTTGAAGGCCAAAGCCCAACAGAATTAAATCCAGCCTCTCTAATAATGTATTTCGCAGTTGCAAAGTGGTAAAAAAACGATAAATTGAATCTGGTAAAAACAATATTTCTTTTACCTTTTTCTCTATGCTTATTTTCTCTAAACTTATCAGTATCTTTGCATAAATAAACATGCCTGAAGTCATCTTCAAAAAGTTCAAGCCACTTTTCCACAACAGCATAAGTGTTTCCCTGACATTGAAAATGAACCGGTATGTAAACTACTTTATGCTTATCAAGCTTAAAAAGTTTAAAGAAAGATAAAATAAATACATTAAAAAATAAAAGGAATAAATTTTTTAAAAAAAATCTGTATACAGTAACAAAATACTTCATTTTCTCTCTTTAAATATTACATTATCAGTTATTTTTATTTAAAATATCATAATTATGGCTCATAACAATTTTTTATAGAGATAAGAAAAGCGGCCAATATTCAAAAGTTGTAAAATAAGTTCTGACAAAGTTATGAATAACCCAATAAACGTTTAAAACACGTTGAAGGTCAGTTTTGGATTTAGCATAGGTGTTTGTTTTTTTCTGTAAGTTGAACACCTTCGTCGCATGTTGCTATTGTTGGCCTCAACATGATTTGCATGTGTTTTTACATCTGAAATATTGTTCACAGTCTCAGGGTGGATCGAGCATGTTGTTTGGTATTTCGATTTTTTCTTCCTTTCTTCTGTGCCTGTAATTCCTATCATGATTTTATTCATATTTGCCAAGCTCCTATTGAGCTGATTCGAAAATACCACACTATTGATCTGTAATACTTAAATTACAGTATTACCCCTTTTTTCAGAAAAACCACCCTGTCCGCTACTTTTTCCATGAGTTTGCGGTTATGCGTGACAATAACCATGGTCTTCCCGCTCTGTTTCAATTCCATTACTTTTTGTATGCATTTATCCTTAAAAGCCTCATCTCCCACTGCCAAGATTTCATCTATTAAAAGTATTTCAGCTTCACTGTGGATTGCAATGGAAAATCCAAGGCGAAGATACATGCCTGATGAATATTTTTTTACTGACATATCTATGAATTCTTCTATTTCTGAGAATGCAATAATTGAGTCGATTTTTGCTTTTATCTCGGATATCTTCATGCCGAGAATAGCGCCGTTCATATATATGTTTTCCCGGCCCGTCAAGTCTTTATGGAAGCCTGCTCCAATTTCAATTAAAGGGGCGACGCGCCCATTGATTGTAACGCTTCCTTTAGTGGGGAAGGTGACATTTGCTATCAGCTTTAAGATAGTACTTTTCCCAGCGCCATTTGGCCCGTAACAGCCTATACTTTCTCCACTTTTCACCTCAAGATTTATGCCTTTTAGAACCCAAAATTCATTTGCACTAAGTTTTGAATTGTTTTTCCCCGGACGAATTAGATTCGTTATATCTTCACGTAACGATCGATGAAATACGTTCTGACGATAATATTTCTTCCAAAGATTATCCAATTTTATG
>JAGGXD010000198.1 GCA_021163295.1 Bacteroidales bacterium | reverse complement strand
GGCACACCACAGGATTGTGCCTCTAGCAAAGCTATGGAAGTACCTTCAGTCAAGGAAGAAAGAACAAAAACGTCAAGAAGAGGAAGGAGTTCATGCACATTATATTGCATACCTAGAAAATGGACATTTTGACTAACCATTAGTTCTTCCGCAAGTCGAATTAACTCTTTTTTCTGGACACCTTCACCAATCAGTAATAAATGAATATTATTTCCAAATTCTGCCATTAATTTTGCAAATGCCTGCAATAACATGCCATAATTTTTCACCGGTTCGAGACGGCCGACACTGCCTACCAGAAACTGATCAACCGGTAACTCGTATTTTTTTAACAATCTTCTTTTCTCAAAAAAATCAGTAATTCGCTTAAACTTGTTCGTGTCAACTCCGTTAATAATAGTCTCAAAACTACAGCGGTTAAAAATCAGCCATTTTTTCAAAAAGTTTTCTAATTGAAAAGAAACAGGAACCACACAGTTTGTCATCAGGCTCGCAAAAATATCTTCAGTTCTTGCTTTCAACCCTGTTTGTATGGGCATACCATGAGCAGTGTAAATATATTTCTTAACTCCCGCCAGCCTACTAAACAATGCACCACAAAGGAAACATCCGCTATGGGCATGAACAATGTCAAACTGCTTTTCCCGAATGAAACGAGCCACCTGTAGAAAAAAACCGAAGTCCCAGCGGTATTTTTTCTTAAAAACATGGATGGGGATTTTATATTCCTTTAATCCGGTAACATAATCAGTATCGACATTGGATAAACAAACGACCTCTATCTCTATACCTCTTTTTATAAGCTGTTTGCTTAATTCAATAACAAGCGTCTCCAAGCCTCCAATCTCAAGAGTTAAGGTGATTTGTAACACACGGAGAAGTTTTATAGACATATCTGATTATCCTGCAAAAAGTCGGAGTCGATCTAAAACTATAACATAACCATATTCGTAATATATAAGTAACGAATATGAAACTTAAATAGCAATTTCAGGATAGCGGCTCAAAATAGACTTTTTTCAGCTTAATCATATCTGCGATCATTTATCAGTTTTTTGGGTTACATAAAAAACACTTTGGGTACCGAAAATGGAAAAACATGAAGATTTTATTAATCCTCTAGAAATTCTTTCACAATTATTAATATATATTAATTTAAAGCCTGCTTTTTTAAGATAAATTATCATCATAATAGGATTAGTGATATGCCATGCCATTTTAAAACCCGCATTTTTTACAAAGATATCTCCAAGTTTCAAATGATCAAATTCTTTGTACAAGTTAGGCAATAATGGTATCATTTTTGTAAATAGATTAATCAATTTTTTAATATGGAAACTAACGTAAGTCCATGAAAACAAGCTATGCGTTGAAAAAATAAAAATTCCATTCTTTTTTAATACTTTATAAATTTCATTTAGGCATTTAAATCTATCAGATTGAAATAGAATTCCTTCTATTCCATTGTAAGAAAAGAGCACACTATCAAAATAATTATTGCAAAAACTCAAATTCACAGCATCACCCACAAAAAAATCAATTGGTATCTTTTCATTTTGTTTTGTTTCATAAGCAGATTTGATTAAAGTTTCATTTATATCAATCCCAATAATTTTGTTAAAGTTTTGATGAATTAAAAAAGTTGTCCTCCCACCTCCACATCCGACATCCAATAACGATCCCTTTTTAATAAAAAAATTATTATAAACAAATTGTTCACCACTTCTAAATGAATGTTTATTCGTGTAATCTTTGTAAATTTCACCTTTAGAATAGAAATTTTTTATTACTTCAGTGCTATATTCTTTAATTGGCTTAGCATCTAATTTCATGGAGCACTTTTCCAACTGCGAAACTTCAGTTTGTAATGTTAGCGGGCTGAAATTTTTAGTAATTTTGCCATCACTGCCTCATAGTTCTTACAAGATCAATAACTCTGCATTTGACTGGGCATAATTCCAAAGTGCCTGAAAGCATATATATGGGGAGGCCATTGAAACTCTCTTTGAACCGGCTGATATTTCCCCGTTTACCTGAAACAAACTCCATTGATCCCACCTCACAAAATCTAAAGTCCTTTTGCTTATAGAACAACATAGTTTCCCAAAGAAGCATGTTGGATCCACCAGGGACTTCATCGGTCTTTGAGTTAAAGCCAATCCAGAAGTAAAAACAATCTCTCCAACCGGTGCTTACCAAAACATTTGTTATTTGCTCCTGATGTAGGATAGCCGTGACTATTGCCGTACCCTGAAGAACAAATTCATCCCAGATGATCTCCAATGCCTTTTTGGAATAAGCAACTACCCCAAGTGTTTGGATATTCAGGTCATAACAATTAAGCCACTGCTCCTTTTCCTGAATTTCTTGAAACATCACATTATATCTACTACATTTACGTATGCTTTTGCGACATCTGTGCTCTATGGATGCAAAAAGATCTTCCTCACTTTCTCCTAAATCCTTAATCATTGTTACAACATTCCTCTCTTTGTATCCAAATTGTTTAAGAGGAAAGTAACCATAACGGCTCAAACTAGTCTGACCATCAATAATATTTGGATAACCGATAGTTACTTCATCAGCCTTCACTTGTTTGCCGATTTCATCCACCTTGGACATTAACAAATTGATAATCTTTTTTTTCTGTTTTTTGCCAAGATTAACAGCAAAAAGCGGACCACTAGCAAGGTGAGTGCCGCTGTTTAAAACGCGTTTTTTTAGAACCTTCAATTCTTTGTGGATAACTAAAAAAAGCGGGAGCAGGGCCAATAGTTGCTGCTTTTCATCAAACACCATTAACGAATAATTTTCTGCTTTGGCCGTTTCTTTTTCCAAAGCAAACATACCGGAAAGATGTCCTGTCCAGGAGCAGGGATTGGAACGAACAAATTCATCCCAGATATTTTTC
>JAGGXD010000171.1 GCA_021163295.1 Bacteroidales bacterium | reverse complement strand
GTGTCAAATATTGTGTATTTTTGACAAAAAGATAATATAAATGTCAAATCCAATAATACCATACGACAGGAATAAGCCTTACAATAATTTACCTCTATTGCCCCCTCCTGATAAAAATGTTATTACAATTGAGGTTTTACAAGCTTTAAATAAAGCCAATAAGGCTCTTGCAGAGCTAAAAGGATTAGCCGGAAAACTTCCTAATCAGTCAATGTTGGTAAATACAATTGCATTACGGGAAGCAAAAGCCAGTACCGAAATTGAAAACATATTTACTACCGACGACGATTTATATAAATCACTGACAATCAAGGAATCTGACTTAAAAGGAAATGCAAAAGAAGTATTATTCTACCGACAAGCTTTGTGGAAAGGATATTATGGAATAAGAAAAGATAAAGAATTTAATATAGATTTATTAATTGAAATTTACCAGGAAATTAAACAGGTAAAAGATGGAATACGTCCTTCACATACGGAAATCGTTATAAAAAAAAGAGGTAGTGGTTTGTTAGGAGGAACAATAGTTTATACACCTCCAAGAGGAATTGACATAATAAAAGAAAAACTGGAGAACCTAATGGTCTACCTGAATGATGATGAAAAGTATAAACATGACCCCTTGATTAAGTTGGCTGTCTCTCATTATCAATTTGAGGCTATACATCCATTTCGAGACGGAAACGGTCGGGCAGGACGAATTCTGAGTATTCTTTTAATGATTCAAAAACGATTACTTGAAATTCCAATACTATATTTGAGTGCATATATAATACGAGAAAAGGATGATTATTATGAACTTCTGAACAGTGTAACAACACGAAGAAATTGGAAAAGCTGGATAATTTATATATTAAAAGCAATTGAAGAAACTGCTATTTATACAATTAGTAAAATAAAAGAAATTGACAGTTTATTTACCAAAACTCTTGAATTAACAGGTAATAAACTTCCTCATATTAGAAAAGAAACGGTTGAGAAAATATTTGAGCAACCATATATTAGTCCGAAAAGTTTAGTTGACCAAAATGTAAAAAGCTTGAATACAGCAAAAAAATACCTGGGTCAAATGGAAAAATTAGGAATAATGATTCCAAGGAAAATAGGAAAAGAAATTGTGTACTTAAATATTGATTTATTTAACTTACTATCAGAGACTTGATGGTATAAGCCAATTATTTTTCCGACACAACAACCGTTTCCTGTAATGCTTTTATTATTTCCCTCAACTGTGCAATTTCTTCTCTTTCTTCCTCCAGTTGCTTAATTCTTAACCAATCAGCATCAAATCTACCAAAGATGAGGGCATCAGTACTATCGGCATTTGAATTTTCAATAAATAGTTCATTGGATCCTTCTGATAACCCTGCGGAGCCTGGGAGAATAAGTTAAAAGTTAAAAGTAAAAAGTTAAAAGTAAAAAGAAAAGGTCTTAGCTTTTTCATAACTTATAAGCTTTAATTGATTTTTCTGGTAAGAGGAAATTTATTCAGGGGATCCGATTGCTTAGTTAAAATTAACATCACAGGCAATGAGTCAGTGTAAAGTAAATTTATGATGTTTTATATTAAAAATCAAATAAATGTTGTGAACTACCATATATTGGTATGAACGACAGATTTTTTATGGTAAAGGGGTAGCCGGTTAATCAGGAGCCCGGGATAATCAAAATTCTTTCCGCCAAAACCTTTATAAAATCTTGCCAGGTCCTGGTTGTTACTTCCTTCAAAATCAAAAATCAGTTTTTTTTCTGCATTTTCTGCAATAAAACGGTCAATAATTCCATACATGGCACGTGTTTCCCGTCCTTCTTCAGTATTGGCAGAAAACAGGAAAACAGCACGTTTGTGGTAAGTAATAAAAAATGCTCCGGCAAGAAATTTGCCTTTCTGATTTTTTGCAACAAGCATCCTGCCTGTTCCTTTATCAATTGCAGTATCCATTACTTTTTTTAATCCGGAATAATGAATATCCCTGATCTTTGGCAGGGTCCTGCCCATATTTGATCTGAACATCCTGATAAGGAGACCGCTATCTTTTTCTTCATTCAAAATGATATTTTCACCATTGAATTTATTTAGATTCCGGATTGCATTCTTCGAATAATTGCTTCGTATAGTTTCGAAATCCTCAGACAGATCAAGTTCAATATTGGTATTCATTTCAACCTTAAATTCATTTCCGGTAATCATGTTTGCCCGGTTCAACTTGATATCTACATACCTGAAACGTTCCCGAAGAACTTCCAGAAAAGGATTAATGTCAATATATTCACCAGAGTTCCTTGAAAAAGCACCCAGTTTCTGGTTGAAAAATGGCTGGTACAAATAGTTAATTCCAAACTTTTTCCCTGAAGTAAGAGGGAATACGGTTTCATAATCATTTTCAATCAATGCTTTCCATCCGGGATGAACGGCATCAAGATACCATGAAATAGCATAAATAAGTCCATGTGGTGACAGGTTTATACAATCATCCCACTTTCCCTTATTTATTTCTCCATGCTGCAGGTATTTGATCATATGCTGTCAAGGCTTTTTATCATATCCAGATATACCATGCTCCATCCCTCCCATTCTCCTTTCTCGCTGAGCGAGGAGTTATGCCAGAGACTCATAAATGTTCCATTAACACTTCTAACCCTCTTAACAAAAAATTCGATTTTTGACAAAGCTTCCTCCGGCTCAAGTTCCTTATACTGATTTAAAGTACCATCCATTAACTGGAAGGGGAAAATCTTCAAACCGGTTTGTTCGTCCTTTTCAAGATCGTAAAAATAAAACGGATCGGCAATCCCCGCCCGGAAACCGGGTTCAGATGCAAATCCCATTGTATAATCTTCTGTGATACCAAGTCTTATCAGATTCCGGTAAGTATCAGGAAACTTAAGTCGTAGAAAATGCTGGCGGCTTCTCTTAACAGGTTTCCCGATAATATCAAACAAAACATCATATTCCTGTTTCAGAATATCAAAACTATCATTCGACCGGTAGGAAGGGTGAAGTCCAACCCCGGTTCTTTTAGCAAAACTGGTTATCAGATTCCTGTAAGCACGTCCTGAAGGTTTAATATTCTTATCAAATTTCCCGTGCTTCCCAACCTGGAAAAAATAAACTGACTCAACATTGTACTGCTGGTGTATCCTGTGAAGCATTTCATAGGTATCATACGGATCTCTTAACTTCCCCAAAACCATCTTTAAACGCTCTTTCCCGCTATGAATTCCGAGTCTTGATGGCGCTTGAATAACAGAATTGAGTGTACGTAAAATACTCTTATGAGCAAGAGCAAACGGCTGGTCAACATCAATTGTTAATCTGGCATTGAATGATCTCTTTTTCAATCTTAACCGTGGATATTTAGTTTTTAATAACTCCCCAAGCTCAAGAGCCCAATAGTTTACAACCGGATGATCAAGAAAGTCATTCTGGTATGCAATACTGTCCCGTGGGTCATAACGACCATGTTCATCAACATCATGCGGAAGATATTCTTCATAACGGGTAACTAAATAGAAAGCAGCAGAAAAAGGATCATATGGCAGGTCAGGTTCTGATCCTGTAATAAAAAAAACTGTTTTATTTTTCCATACAGGGGCATAAATATCCTGTTCACGAATACCTGTCTCAAAAAGCAAACCGGCAGGTTTGATCCAGGCACTATCCGGTATATTGGCAGGTGAATAATTTAATTTTGGACATGTATCGTTCTCAAATGAATCCCTGGAAGATACTATCTGAAATTTTATACCCAGCAACTCATGCAATATCAAACGACTGATATATTGAAGCCGGGAAGTAATCTTTTCAGAGTAAACTAACATGTAATGGAGTTGAAAGTTTAAAGTTAAAAGTTAAAAGTATGTAAAAAACCAATATTGAAAAGTAATGATTTTAGGGAGATTGTTCAAAAAAATTGAAGAAAAATATTAAAAGTTACTGAATAAATCTTACATATCCAGTTCCACAACAGTTATTCCTGTTCCTCCGCGCTGAACATGTTCATCGTGATATTTTGTTACCATATCATTTGCCTGGAGCCAGTCTCTTACCAGTTGTCGCAATATACCATCACCTTTTCCATGAAGAATCCGAAGGGTTTTTTCTTCAACCATAATGGCTTCATCAATAAAATTTGTTACTGTTTGAAGAGCTTCATCTCCACGTTGCCCGCGTATATCAATTTCAGGTTTAAAATCAAGTTTCCGTTGATGCAGTTCATGTATAAACCCGGTTGAATTGACTTTGCCAGAAGTTTTATCAGTATCATCCCCGATGGTTTTTTGAATTTTACCTATATCAACAGTAGTTATCATATTGCCAAATAAAACAATAACACTTTTTGATGTAACTTCAATAACCTCACCCGTTTTGTCCATGCCCGTCATTTTCACCCAATCACCTTTGCAGATAATCTGCTTTTCCGTTACAGGTTTCTTTTTCTCCGCATCTTTAATAATATCCGGTCTTCTCCTTTGCAGGTACTTTTGTTGTTCCCTTACCTTTCCAAGCCGTTTTTCAAATTCCTTTTCTGTTCCGGTTTTTTGTTTTGTCGCTTTGTCCTTAAACTCATCCAGTTTTTCCCTGATTTTCCTGGTTCTTTCTTTCTCTGCCCCTGCTTCTTTTATTTCACGTATAGTATTTTCTATTCTCCGGTTAGCATGGTTAAGGAGCTCCTCTGCCTCCATCTTTGCTTTTTCAATGATCTCTTTCCTGAATTTTTTAATAGAATCCAACTCCTCCGAATATTTTTCAACTGTTTCTTCCAGTTTCTTTTCCGATATCCTGATACGATCCCTTTTCCTTTCCCAATACCGTTTATCCCTTACAACATCTTTAAGGTGTTTATCAAAATCTACATGTTCTTTCCCGACCTTTTTCTGTGCCTCATTAAGAATATTTTCCGGAAGTCCGATTTTGCGCGCTATCTCAAAAGCAAAAGAACTGCCGGGTTTACCAATTTCCAGACGGAACAATGGCTCCATAAGGTGATTATCGAAAAGCATTGCCCCGTTCTCAATACCATCGGTTGATGCAGCAAAGTGTTTAAGGTTTGTATAGTGTGTAGTTACAACCCCGTAAGTGCCTGTTTCATTCAACTTCGCAAGTATTGATTCTGCTATCGCTCCTCCAAGCATTGGCTCAGTACCGGTGCCGAACTCATCGATCAGGATCAGGGTTTTTTCATCTGCATGTCTGATAAAGTATTTCATATTTACCAGGTGCGAACTGTAAGTACTCAGGTCGTTATCAATCGACTGGTCGTCACCCATATGAATAAACAGGTTATTAAATATCCCGGCTTTTGAATCTTTGTCCATCGGAACCAATAAACCACACTGGAACATGTATTGTAAAAGTCCGGTTGTCTGGAGGCAAACAGATTTCCCGCCGGCATTAGGTCCGGAGATCACAAGTATTCGTTTGTCTGTGGTCAAAACGATATCAAGAGGCACAACTTTTTTCCCGGCATTCTTAAACAAAAGGTATAGCAGGGGATGGACAGCATTTTGCCAGTTAATTCCGGGGTTATCTGACAATAACGGCTTAACGCCATCAACAGTTTGTGCCATTAATGCTTTAGCCCTGATAAAATCAATCAATCCAAGGAAATTAAATGAATCGTTAAGATCATCAATATATGGACGCAGGAAGTCACTGAATTCAATTAATATCCTGATTATCTCACGTTTCTCAGCATATCCCAGCTCCCGTATTTCGTTATTCAGCTCAACAATCTCAGCCGGCTCAATATAGGCAGTCTTTCCGGTAGCAGATTCATCCAGTATCACTCCGTTTATCTTTCTTTTTTTCCCTGCATCCACCGGGATAACCAACCGTCCGTCTCTTACAACAAGTGATGCATCCTGCCCTACCAGACCGCTCTTTTGGGCTTGTTTAATAATTGAGTGTATCCTGCCTGAAACTTCTTTCTCCTTACTCGCAAGGTTTCTGCGGATATGTGCCAGTTC
>JAGGXD010000159.1 GCA_021163295.1 Bacteroidales bacterium | reverse complement strand
CAACTAACGTCAAAGCTAATTGCCTTATATTTAATTAATTATCATTTTTCAATTTTTACTCATTTAAAACTTTCATTTCCCTCTACGTTAGCTTAAAAACTCAAATGAGTTTCTTGGTAGGGGGATTAAGCCCAACGGTGGCAGTCGAGTAGGCAAGGGGAATTTCACCCCGAGCCTCTCACAGAACCGTATGTGACAGTCTCCCGTCATACGGCTCTTGTTATACATTCCTGCTAAATTAACAAGAAAATCCAAGCTGCCAATGATAGAAGAGATAAGGATATTGTTTCCTTACCCTATCTAACCATTTAAAGGCTCGATTCAGACTTGTCCTATAGCGTTTGTACCGTTTTCTAGCCCAGCGAACCAAACGATTTCGCAACAACCAAAATACTTTTGACAATTCATATCCTCTGAATCGTCCATAGTAGTTAACCCAACCCCGAATCAAAGGATTCAGATATTGGGCAATGCCTACTATGCTTTTAAAACTCAGATTTACAATATCAAGTTCTTCCAGCTTGTCGGCTATTCGTTTTCGAGAACTGATGCTGATTGCACAATCATAACCAATGAACATTTTACCTGTTCGTTTTGATTTGGCAGATCGTGGTTGGAATGAATATCCAAGAAAGTCAAATTTGACTATAGGATAATTCCCTTTCCTGCGGAAATCTCTGCAATACACAAGTTTTGTCTTGACAGGGTGCAGTTCCAATCCACATTCATTCATCCTTTCATGAATCTTTTTCAAGATCCATTCTGCATGGGCTTTGCTGTGACAGTGAAGAATTGCATCATCGGCATATCTTGCAAATTTCACGGTCTTATCGGTTTGTTCTAGCCATTTATCTAAGGCATAATGCAGAAACAAATTTGCAAGTAGAGGGCTTATTACTCCCCCCTGTGGTGTTCCTTTGCCTTGTCTTTCGACCAGTTCTCCCGATTTTGTTAGCACAGGCATATTGAGCCATCGTTTAATGTAGAAGCATACCCATTTCTCTGGCACATGTTTCTCTACTGCAAGCATCAGTTTGTTGTGGTCGATATTATCAAAGAACCCTTTAATGTCTAGATCAATTACCCAGTCTGTTTTCCAACAATTTGTCCGTACCGATTCAAGTGCCTGATGGGCATTCTTCTTCGGTCGATAACCATAGGAATTTGGACTGAATATCTTTTCCAGACGTGGTTCGATGTAATCCTTGATCACCATTTGTCCAATTCTGTCATTGATAGTTGGAATACCAAGTTTACGGATTCCTCCGTCTTGCTTGGTTATTTCAACTTCTTTGACCGGAAGTGGAAAATAGCTCCCCGATGCCATACGATTCCAAAGTTTGTATAAGTGTTTTGACCTGTTTGCATCGAATTCGTCCATACTTACAGAATCTACACCCGCACTTCCTTTGTTGGCTCTTACCTTCTTATAAGCTTCCCAAATCATTGGTCGGCTTATCGGTACTGACTTTGTCTTATACCATAAATTCATCCTCTGTTCGAGTTGTTAAATGTTATGTGACTGTATAACCTAATCCCTTCGCTCCACTCCCATTACAGGAGCTTCATTACTACTACGGATTAATCCGTCCCTGCACAACACGTTGGTATTTTGCCTCAAGTTTGATCCTATTGTGCATTTCCCTTTACATTGCTATGCAAGTTCCCGAGTTCCGCAATTAAGCCCGGATAAAGTTCATGCCGCCTGAATGACGCCTGCCGTACAGTCAGTAAACAGGGTCCCACTGTACTTTTCACTGCATTCATACCTCTACAGCTTTTGACAGAATGTACCACTTTCTCGACACCTCATCGGCGGTTCACTTTCGTTCATCTCCTTTATCCTTACCTGAACACCTCTTGGGTGAACTTTTCCTAAACGCTCAGCACCATAGCTCTTTACTACAGCACCTTTAGGTGGTTTGAAGCCCTCTCCTGCAAGACGACTTCGGCGGGTCGACTGATACCGACATCTATTGTCAGCACCGGCTCCACCATCTCAATTACAGCATGCAGTGATTTATATTTGCCGTTCACTGCTTCTCGGCACACGTATGAGGCGTTGGGCATTTCGAAGCACCCCACTTTCAAACCGATACAATGTTTATTTATATTCATTCATTTTCAATTTAACCACTTGTTGCCCAATGACATATACACATTGTTACCTGCTGGGCTTTTTTCAATGTACTGTCTGTCAATCATTTAATCCTTTATTAATGGTCTTTTCAAAAAACACAAAACTATCTACGAAGCATAAATTTATTTTGTTTTTTTGTGTGATGGCAAAAAAGCCTTTGGCTAATTGGGTTGGCATTTGCAAGCTCTTTGGCAAGCCTTTGGTGGAGCGTTGGCTCGTGTGGGCTTGCCAATGTGCTTACAAATAGGGTTGGCTTAACTGCGAACCAACATTCCTAATGATTATAATAATTGTGGACTATCTTCTAATGCTATTTTGGCTACTGCATAAAATTAACTCATATAGTTATTATATTACCTTTTTACATACCTATTAAAAACTATATTTAAACTTAAACATAAACATATTATAATCAGTCATGCTTGCGAACATATTATCACCTTTGCCGTCGAATATTGCGGTAGATAGTATTATTTCTGCATTATCGGTTGCCATATACGAAAGTTCGGGTGCATAAATCAAAGCATAATTGTTTTCTACATCATCCCAGTCGGATACTATAAATCCACCTCCAATTGGTGTAAATTTTAGTTTATCATCGAAAAACTTCACTTGATACCGAACAAAGAAATAATCATTTAAATTGTCAGCTCCCCTTTCGTTAATAAAGCCATGCATATATTGAAAATTAAGATACGAACCATTGGCAAAATTATAATCGGCTCCTACAACAAATTTCACATAAGCTTCATTTTCTAACATTATAGAATCTTGTTTCATCGTTTCGACAGGTGTTCCTAACGGAACTCCGGGAGAACCAATAAAAGCAGACATATCATTTGTCATTATAACTTCATTTTCCGGTAAGAAAGCAGCAGCTTCTGCCCATACACCAACACCGCCTATACTACCTGCTAAATCAGCACCAAAAATATGAGTTCTATAAAATGATAAATCTGAATGAATGGAAATTCCACCCATTGTATCAACAGGCATAAGAGTATTATAGGTTGATATTGGCATACCATCTCTACCCCAAATATAGCTTAATGAGAAATCGAAACCTTTTGCAAATCCTTTAAATTTTAATCCTGCAGTTGAACTTTCTGCTAAATTATATTGTGGCATATTTACTTGGTCTGTCATTCCCATAAGGGTCATTCCTTGTGGCATTTCCATACTTGGAGTAAGTGCCGTTGCAAAAATACCAACAGGCATATTTACAGGCTGAAAAAATGGAATAT
>JAGGXD010000179.1 GCA_021163295.1 Bacteroidales bacterium | reverse complement strand
GGGACTTGTTGCGCAGGGTCGCACAGTAACAGAAACACTTGAGATAGCAAGAGATATAGCGAAAAAGTTAATTGAATCCCAAAATGAAAAATCATATATTTTAAAGTTACCTAAGGTCGATAAGAACATGGATTACACTCTTGTAATCGGTATTTAATCATGGGTAGATTATCAGGTTTCCCTTACAGGGTGATAATTAAAAGACTTAAATTGTTTGGTTTTGAGTTTCTAAGACAAGCTGCAGGTAGTCATGAGATATGGTATAATAAAAAAACCAACAGATATACAACTATACCAAATCATTCCGGAGATATGCCGGAAGAAACTTTATGAGCAATAATAAAACAAGCAGATATAACCCCCGGACAATTTTTGAATAAAAAGAAATGAAAGGTCTTTGAAAAAAATAATTTCTTAACACAGAAAAGCCTTCCATAGAAACAATCTGCCAATAAAACCACCGCCAGGGTTTATAACCACTGGCGGGGTATCTGATTAAATTCCCAAATAACGCCGGATGAAACGATCCTGCTACTAATAAAAAACGGTAGTTCCGGCGGTTTGGCTGTACATTTCTGTACTCAGGGTTCCGCTTCGCTACACCCTGGGCTATTGCTTACCGCACCTTTGGTGCTCAATATATTCAGCCTTTTAATCTTGAACCCTTTCCTCTGATATACACAAAGTCCTTTGATTAAATGTGCTTTTAGTACATAATGTCCTTTGTATTTATGTATCTTTACACAAAATATCAAATATGAAACGAGAAAAATTTAATGAGCTTATTGCCTGGAAAAAATCAACTTCCCGGAAACCGTTAATCATAAGGGGGGCAAGACAGGTTGGAAAAACCTGGCTAATGAAAGAGTTTGGTAATACTCAATATACTCAAACAGTTTATATAAATTTTGAGAAGAACAAACGACTACATTCACTATTTGTTGACGATTTCGATATTAAAAGGGTGATAATTGCTCTTCAGGCCGAAACAGGACTGACCATAGATTCGAACACACTAATAGTTTTTGATGAAATACAGGCAGTACCCGAAGCTTTAACTGCTTTGAAATATTTTCAGGAAGACGCCCCGGAATATCACATCATAGCAGCCGGTTCCCTATTGGGTGTAGCACTCCATTCTGGTATTTCATTTCCTGTTGGCAAGGTTGTATTTATGGATTTGTACCCCTTAACTTATCTGGAATTTCTTAATGCCGTAGGAGAAAGTGCCCTTGTGGAAATCCTTCTACAGGCCGACTGGAAATTAATAACTGCCTTTAAATCAAAGTATATTGACCGGTTAAGACAATATTATTTTGTCGGTGGTATGCCTGAAGCTGTTTTAAAGTTTACTGAAAATAGTAATTTCAGGGAGGTGCGCGATATCCAAAAGCAAATATTAGAAACCTATGAACAGGACTTTTCGAAACATGCTCCTGTTGGAATTGTACCCCGTATCCGGATGTTATGGAATTCAATACCCGCACAATTAGCCAAAGAGAACCGTAAGTTTATTTACGGCTTGATCAAAAAAGGTTCACGGGCAAAAAACTACGAACTTGCACTATCCTGGCTAATTGATTGCGGACAAGTTCACAAAGTGAGTCGGGTCTCCAAACCTGCAATTCCTTTAAAAGCTTATGAAGACAGAAGTGCATTTAAATTGTTTATGGTTGATGTAGGATTGTTAACAGCAATGGGGGATATAGATGCAAAAACACTACTTGAAGGAAATGCAATTTTCTCCGAATTTAAAGGAGCTTTAACCGAACAGTATGTTTTTCAACAACTAAAAAGCACTGATGAATATGTGATCTATTACTGGTCTGCAGATCAATCAACCGCTGAAGTTGATTTTGTAGTACAGTACAAAGGTGTAGTGGTTCCTGTAGAGGTGAAAGCAGAAGAAAATTTACAAGCCAAGAGTCTGAAAGTTTACACACAAAAGTTTAATCCGCAAGTCGCCCTGCGTACATCAATGTCTGATTTTCGTAAACAGGACCGGCTTATTAATATCCCATTGTACGGTATTAGTGACTTAAAATTGCTCTTTACTAAATAACATGACAGCACACTGCAGATAGAAGGTAAAGGTATGATAGTTCTTGAACCCCTGACTCCGACCCGCCCCTGCCGACCGGTCAGGCGTGCGACTGAATATCGTTCGGGCGGGCTTCAGTTCGGGGTACGAGTTTACCCAGGACTTATACACCAGGCTAAAATTTCAAACCGCTTAGCATGTGATACAAATTTCACAAATTGCGTCTTTCCTATAGTAATTTTTACAGTTATTGAAGTCGCAAAAGAAGTAAACAAAACCAACCTCTCAACTACCACATTATTAACCAATAAACTAGACGATACTCCATAGTATCAACCGTAATTCCTCTTGACAAACCATGTTCCCACTCTTCGGGTAGTTTAAGGCCTTTTACTAATTCTTCATTTTCAAGAAACTCTCCATTTTTTGCCTCAATAAAAAAAACAATCTCTTTCCCAGTTAATCTACTATTACTTAATCACAGATTTTCATGTACATAACCTACCCTAAGTTGACTTTTCATAGTTAAACCATATCTGCCTGATACACTTTTATATACAAATATATGCGACTTGCACATTAGGG
>JAGGXD010000010.1 GCA_021163295.1 Bacteroidales bacterium | reverse complement strand
GTGATGTTGATTGGGATAATAGAACCATAACGATTATATGCGGCGGGTAAATAGATATTTTTCAATAAATAGAACTTGACAAAAAGGTTTTAAGTATTATTACATAACTGAGTTAAGTATTTTCATTAAAAGGAGGCGCAGTATGAAAAAGCTTTTATCAGTAATGATTGTCTTAACTGCATGTATATCATTATTATTTGCTTATGCTACGCCTATTCCTTTTTCCTATGCAACAGGCAATTCTCTTACTGTTCAAACAGTAGCAAATACTACTGACTCTAATACTGCAAAAGTAGCCAATGATTCTGAGGGACTTGACCTTTTCTATACGGTTACCATTGAAAAAGGGAAGGACACCGTTCATATAGATGTTAATGTGCAAAATTTATCGCAGTATAGCTTTGAAGTTGGATTTTATAAAGCTTCTAATGATATCCATAGTTACGTAAAAAACCTAACAGTCACTGAAAATGGAAGCCAAATAAAAGTAGAATATACTAGGAAAAACACCTGGGCAATATCTTCTCCATCCAAGCTTTCAAATGTAAATATTGGATATGATATATCAAAGATTGTCTCTATCACTATGGCACTTCCATCTATGAGGCAAGAAGGAGAAGTAGCTGTATTTATCAATGATTTGGGAGGAATGCTTACGAGTCAATATTTCTTTTTAGTTCCGATCAATGTCGCTACGAAAAACATTAAAGTACAGTTTAATCTGCCTTCGGAATGGCAAATAGTTTGTCCTTATGTGAACAGAGGTACATATTTTGAAGTCCCGAAGATTACAAATAATTTAATAAGCAATTTTGTCCAAAGACAAGGACTTACTTTAGGTAAAATGAAATTTTATTCAGAGGAAAAAGTAGGCGATTGCACAATAAAATTTGGAGTATCGGAGGCAGATCAAAGCTGGGACACTAAAATTCATTTATCAACACAGGAAGATGTTGATTTTTATGTTCAAAGAGTTGCTGCTGCAGTGGAAAAATTTACTGAAATATTTGGGGAGAATCCAGCTCCTGTTATAACACTGTATACCTATTTCCGTTCAGGTCCTTCAGAGGAATATAAATATGGTGGTGAATCAGCACTGGGGGCATACCAGTACTACGCACCAGATAGATATGACGAATTAACTGGGCATTTACTATATTCGTGGGTTTCTTTTACAACAGGGACAATGGGGGAGGCACCCGTCTATGCGGATGGTTTTATTGCTAAAGGACTGGGCGAATCTTATTTAGGTTGCAAAATGGCTTATGAGTTAACGGGAGATAAAGCTTACTTAGGAGAGATTTACTATTATTATCTCGTGTATAAGAGAGCTCTTGACACGAAATATATGAATTTAAGTGAGATAAAAGACAGTTACTATAAAGGAGGGAGTTTTGGCATTTATCTCGATGGCTTGATTCAGAAAGAGACAAACGGGTCAAAATCGATATATGATGTTTTTGCCTATCTATACAAAAAATATAAAAATAGCGAAAGTTATGTTGGAATTCCAGAGCTTGAAGAGGCTGTAAACATAGTTACGGGTAAAGATAACTCAGTAATTTTTAATAAATATATCTATGGTAATGAGGAAATACCGATGCAGGATATTATTCAGTCCTATAAAGAGTCCTTTGGAGAATTCCTAAAAGTTCTTGATTCAGGTTCGTGGAAAAAACAGTACCGAGGATACGCAATTCCGTTCTTTGTTAATGTAGAAATGGCTATACCGTTGTCAGATCATCTTCCTTTTGGGCTTTTGATCAAAGATTACTACAATGACTTTGCTAAATACATTCTTGCGAATTATGATGTAAACACATTAACCAAGGAAGATGTTGAAACTTCTTTAAGTAAGTTAACCGGAGAAGATTGCACTGGATTTTTTGAAAGATGGAAAGATAGTTATGACGAACTAAGCCTGAAAGAAATGAAAGAATGGCTGAAATCCTATCTACCTTATAAACCGGAAAATCTTGAGGCTATATTCAAAAACAATTCTGTAAGTTTAAACTGGAACCAGGTCGAATGGAGATATCCAAGCGGTTACTATGAAGTTACTGGCTATGAAATATACAGAGGAATATCTCTAGGGGAAGAAGAGAAAATCGCTACGGTGAACTCCAATTCATATATAGATACAGATATCCAAATAGGAAAAACATATTACTATTATATAAAATCAGTAGAAAATTTATTTCAAGAAATGACAGTTTATTCAGACCCATCTGACGAAGTTGCTGTTATCTGTGCTGATACAACTCCACCAAAGATAGAGATAAACTCTCCAGATAACAATTCTGTTGTAGATACAGATACGGTTCATGTCTCAGGAATGGCAATTGACAATGAATCAGGCATAGATAAGGTAACAATAAATGATAGCGAAGCCTCTCTTTCTTCAGATGGTTCTTTTAGCAAAACAGTTGCTCTCACAGAAGGAACAAATACGATAACAATTATTGCAACGGATAAAGCAGAAAATGAATCGACTAAAACAATCATAGTGACTTACCAGAAAGCTGTTCAAAAAACTGTTATTACACTTCAACCAGACAATTCGTATATGACCGTAAATGGTGTTTCTCAGGAAATAGATCCTGGAAGAGGTACAAAGCCCGTAATCATCCCTGAGTGGTCAAGAACGGTTGTACCAATTAGAGCAATCGTTGAAGCACTTGGTGGAACAATTGAATGGGATGGAACAGAGAGAAAGGTTACAATAAATTTTGACTCCACAACGATTGAACTATGGATAGATAACCCACAGGCAAAGGTAAATGGAACTATGGTATACATTGATTCAGATAACCATAGCGTGAAACCAATTATTATAAATGATAGAACTATGTTGCCTTTAAGATTCGTTGCAGAATCTCTTGGCTGTGATGTCGGCTGGGACAACGACACAAGGACAATAACGATTACATATGACGGGTAAACTTCACAAAATAGAAAAGCTTGATAAAATTAAATATAAAACAATAAAGACCTGCTTATAAATGCTATGAAAAAAAGAAACCATTTCATACCTGTTTTTTATTTAAAAGGATTTGTTGATCCTCACAATGAACCTTTTTTATGGCAGTACGAAAGGGATTGTAAAGCTATTAAAAAAGTTACCCCTAAAAATATTGCATGGCGAAAATATTATTATTCTTTTACTAATATTGAAGGCAAGCAAGACTCATTTGAAGATGTTCTTGCTAAGTTGGAAGGCGTAGCATCCTTAATATTTAAAAAGATAAAAACCTATAAGGGCTTAAATAATCAAGAAAGGGGAGATTTTTCGTTTTTCCTTGCAACAATGATGACACGAGTTCCACATCGTCGTGAAGAATATGAAGATTTTACTCGTAATTTTATAAAGCAGTTTGGACAAAATATAGCTCAAAGCAACGAAGCACTTGAATCAATAATTAAACTTTATGAAAAAGAAACTGGGAAAAAGAACACGACCTCCACAAAAGAGTTTCAAGATTTTTTGCTAAAGGGAAATTATAATGTTAAATTTGAACAAGAATATAGTCTAGAACCTATGACATTTATTAAAGAATTTGCTAATATTTTCTTTAAAATGAAATGGATTTTCATTGAAGCTTCAGATGATTTTAAATTTATTACATCAGACAACCCAATGACTCTTTATAATCCAAAAAATCCATTACCTTTTTCTGACGTAGGGCTATTGAATAAGAATATTGAAGTAACTTTTCCAATCTCTAAAGATTTCACATTTTTAGGTTCGTGGAGATTTGAGAGCAAAAATTATATAAAAGCAAACAATAATACTGTGAGAGATATTAACTATAGAACTGTACTTTCTGCATCAAGATTTGTTTTCTCGTACGAGAATTCAAAGAGTTTATATAATTTCATTCAAAAATTATCCCCGACAAACAATAAGAAGTAAATGCCTCCATTTTTTCCAGTACGTTAATTTTTCTTTTGTAATATATGCC
>JAGGXD010000217.1 GCA_021163295.1 Bacteroidales bacterium | reverse complement strand
CATCCATCTCACCCACCCTCTCTGCAAGCTTCTCATTAAAAGAGCCATCACTAACTGCAAAACTTACCATCGACCGTTTATACTTCTCATACTTATCCTCCGACTCATAAAAGCCGGAATTGTCACTGAATGAAACAGCATAATTTAATTCCGTAGGATCATAATCATCAGCCCAATGCTGAACCCTGGCAATAGCCGAATCCTTTAGCTCCACTGTTTTTTTCTTAGCAAATTCCTTAGCATCCTCCTTAAGCTCCTCCTTCACCGCCTCCTTAAGTTTCTTCCAAACCTGACCGTATCCCACCATTCCAAAAACAAAAAAGAACAACCAAGCAGCTACTATGTACCGGGGTTTTATTATGTTTTTCATTCGAATATAGCTTTTATTTTATTTCAAAGTTGTCAAATACCTATAGCAAATGTACGGATTTTGTCTCCTCTTCTCTGCGCTAACAAACTCACAACAACAACCACCGCAAAAGCCAGAACAAAAGAAACAAACCTCACGGAGAGTGCATCGTCAAGAAATTCAATCTCCGACCATACAATAGTAACCACCGAGCCGGTGATCATCCCTGCCAGCACACCTTTCCAGTGCGTTTTTTTCCACTTTAACATAAGCAACAGTGCCGGTCCGAATGACGCACCCAACCCTGCCCACGCATATGAAACAAGATCGAATATAAGCTCACCCGAGGTTACAGCAACCAAAAATCCAAAAACACCCACGGCAATAGTCACCAGCCGGCTAAGGTTAAGAAGTACTCTTTCCGTCACTTCCCTGCCAAGGGTCTTATGGTAAAAATCTTCTATCACCGAAGAAGAGATCACCAGCAACTGACTATCTGCTGTTGACATCATTGCCGCGATAGCCCCCGAGATAAAGATACCTGCCAGCCATGGGGGAAGCAATGCAGTGGCAAGCGTCGGCATTATTTGCTCAACATCCTCAAACGATCCTTTTCCATACATAGAAAGACCGATCAGTCCGATTACCATCGCACCTGCAAATGCAGGGATAGCCCAGGCAAATGCAATTCGTCTGCTTATCTTTATTTTCTCCGGGTCTTTGATCGCCATAAACCGTGTAAGCAAATGAGGCTGACCCATATATCCAAAGAACCAGCTTAGTCCACTGACAATAACCCCCACTGCAACCCATCCGGTGGCTCCTCCAACGGAACTGGCAAAATCCGGACCTTCAGACTGTACTGCACCGGTAAGGGAAAAACCATCATTTGCAAGTTCAATTAACCCGACAACCGGCAATATCACCAGTGCCCCGATCATAATGATCCCCTGTATAAAATCGGTCCATGCAACAGCAAAAAAACCACCCATCATTGTATAAAATATTATCACAACCGCTCCCAGCACTATTCCCCATATAACAGGGATCTTAAAAGTTACAAACAGCACTTTCCCCGCTCCGTTAAACTGGGCAGCCAGGTAAAAAGTAAAGAAAAATACAATGATCAGTGTAGCTACAAAACGAATTATCTTCTTTCCGACACCTAACTTCTCTGCAAAGAAATTAGGAAGCGTAATGGCATTCACTCTTTCAGATTCATTACGCAGATCTTTTGCAATAACCAGCCAGTAGAAAATTATACCCAGCACACAACCCAACGCATCCCAGGCGGCAATGAATCCTGCCGCCAGTGCCGCTCCCGGCAGACCAAGCAACAGCCATGCCGATTCCCCCGAGGCACGCTCGGAAAAAGCGACAACCCAGGGATTAAGTTTTCTTCCCGCAAGAAAAAAATCACTATGAGATTTGTTTATCCTGTATGTAATAAACCCAACCGCCAAAACAAGCACCAGGTAAACAATAAAACCTATAAGAGTATAATCCATTTATATGTGTTTCTAAATTAAAGTGCCTAAAGTGTCATTACCTCATCACCTCATTTCCTCATTTCCTATTCTTCACTTTTTAATTTTTAATTTTCCTCCCTCTTCCTACTCAACTCACTCAACTCACTCAACCACTTACCTTTCCACCGTCAACATCCTGAACACCTCCTCCAGACTCTTCTCCTGCTTCTGCATAACAAGCACAGTAAGCTTATTCTCAACAGCAAAATTGAATATCTTACTCCTTACATCATGTTCCTGCTGCCCCTGCACAAGCCATTGGTTCTTATTCACCGGTACGGCACGTACAACAAATGCCACCTCTTCAATTTTCTCCTTACTCACATCCTTATCAAATTCAACCAGTACTGTCTGGTATTCTTCATCAATATATTTCAGCATATTCCCCTTATCATCATCAGCCACAATCCTGCCTTCTTTTATAATTATAACGCGGTCACAAATTGCTTCCACCTCCTGCATAATATGAGTTGATAATAACACCGTTTTTTGTTTCCCTACCCGCGATATCAGGTTACGGATCTCAACAATCTGGTTAGGGTCAAGACCGGAAGTCGGCTCATCCAGTATCAGCACCTCCGGATCATGAATAAGAGCCTGCGCAAGCCCAACGCGTTGCTTAAATCCCTTTGAAAGCTGACCGATCTTTTTCTTTTGTTCATCATGCAGACCTGTCATTTCGATAATCTCCTCCATTCTCTCTCTCTTATTGACTGTTTTATATAACCCGGCAACATATTTCAGATACTCTCTTACATACAACTCATCATAGAGGGGGTTATTTTCAGGAAGATAACCAATCTGCTTTTTCACTTCAAGTGAATTGGTTATTACACTAAGTCCGTTCACTGTCACTTCGCCTGATGTCTGGGGAATAAAACCGGTAATAATCTTCATCATTGTTGTTTTCCCGGCACCATTCGGACCCAAAAACCCAACAATCTCACCCGTTTCAATCGAAAAAGAAACCCCATCAAGCGCCTTTTCCTTCCCATATACCTTCGTAATATCCTGTGCCTTTATCCCCATGGTAATTTTTTATACAAAACTAACTAATTTAGCCTATCTCAATAAAATTTTTTTAACTAATCAGTCGGCAGTCGGCAGTAATCAATGAAAAACTTATAACTCTAAACTCTTAATTCTTCCTCTTACCGGCATTGACATCCACAGACTGGGACCCACTTGGCGAAGATTGCGGTAACAACAAAAGCTGCTTGAGACCATTAGAAATGTATTAACCTTATTGTCCTGAGTCCACAATTAGCCGAAGCAAACATATAAAAGCTTTCTTTTGTTGTAGCAATCAAGCCATTAGTGGGTAGTCGAGGATGTTTGCCGATGATTTTTTTGCCTACTTTTTTTATCCTAGAAAAAAAGTCGGTCGTTCGCCCCGGGGGCGAACGAAACAATGGCCTGCGGGCAAGACTTACTCAACATATATACTTATTTTTCTATCATTAATAGAAATGAAAGCTCTTCTCTTCGTTGTTCATTTTCGCACAACATTGTACCAAAACCGTTCAGTTTTAACAATACTTAACAATTACCTATTCCCCTCTTAACATACTCACTAACAGGCATCATATATTTTTGGCACGGAATATGCACTTCAATAAGTAATAGAAAAACAATAAACCCTAAACATGAGTTCAGTATTTACATCTAAACGAAGAACAAAATGGTTCAGCATTATGCTGCTCCTTTTATTTGTTGGTCATGGAGTACTGGGACAGGTTTCCGTTAATGAGAAATCAGCCACAAGAAAAAAACTAATGAAGCATCTTGCCATGCAGGAAAACAACCGGCAACCTATGATTTGTTGTCCTGAATTAGCAATAGAGTTAGACCCTTGTGTTTCTGTGGAACCCTGGATGGTAGAAGAAAACTTCGGACTTGACATACAGATGTTTGAGCCGGAACCTCCTATCAAACAATGGATGATAAGCAATAAAACCTGGAACAGTGAATATTCAGGAAAGTTGGCGAAAGATAATTCTGAATTCAAAACAATGAATTATATAAAACAGAAGTAATTATAAACAATATATCTGATTAACCAGATATACTTTCCGGGGTTATACCCCACCCTTTATTTTTAGATTAATAAATGGTTTAGTTAGACAAGAAGAGGCTCTCGGGCCTCTTTCTTGTTATACGGGTTACGGGGTACTTGTTTTGGGTTACGAGTTAAGTCTTCCCTCTTCCCACTCAACTACTCACCCACTCACCTTACTTAACTACTTCTCTATTTTTCCGATATTTTTAACTATATTTAAAGTATGGAAAAATTAAATATCCGTAAAGAACTTTTTTGGGATATTGACTTTGAACGCTTCAATAAAAATTCCAATAAAAACCTGATAATTGAAAGGGTTTTTTGTTACGGTACTATTGAGGAGCTGAAAAATATTTTTTTATATTATGGCATTGAGACAATAAAAAAAGAGATCCGGAATACCGGTTTTCTCGATAATAAAACACTTGAATTTGCAAGTACATTATTAAATATTCCCATAACCAAATTTAAATGCTACAAAAAAAAGCAGTCCGCTCCCACATATTGAAATTAATACGATCATTACAAAGTGATAAAAAATTTAAAGATTTCCACCTGGTTGGAGGAACTGCCCTTGCACTTCAGATAGGTCACAGAGAATCAATTGATATTGATCTTTTTACCACCAATGATTTTGACGTCAATTCAACCCTTGAATACCTGGAACAGGAATATGCTTTTTCATTACAACTATCAGCAAAAAACACTCTTAAAGGGATAATAGATGATGTATTCATTGATATAATCTCTCATAAATATCCAATAATCAATAAACTTATTGAAAGTGAAGGTATTCGTATGCTTTCACAAGATGACATTATAGCCATGAAAGTAAATGCTATTGCCGGTAACGGGACCAGGATCAAAGATTTCATAGATATTTACTTTCTGCTTAAACATCACAGTTTTTCCGATATTATCACATACTATAAAAAAAAGTATAGTCAAAGAAATGATTTACATGCAATAAAAAGCTTATGTTATTTTGGGGATATTGACCAAAAACAAGACTGGCCCAAATTACTTAAAGAAAAGGATCTAAGTCTGGAAACAATTAAAAGCAGCATCACTTTTTCCAAAGACAAATATTTTTCAGACAAGGGAATCCCGAAAAGCTAAAGAGTTAAGTCTTTATTCTTCACTTTTAAATTTCTAATTTCTAATTTTTAATTCTCTTCTTCTTCCCTCTTCCCACTCACCTTACTCACCCACTCAACTACTCACCCACTCAACTACTCACCCACTCAACATACTCAACTAATTTTTATTTTGAATTTTAATAAAAATTCTCTTCATTTGTCCTCGTGGAAGGATTTGACTGATTGCAACCACCAAAAATGCTAAAACAGTATTCATCCCGGTTTACCAGTCATTATCCCCATTTCAACTGTTTGTTTAACAATAAATTCGTAAAAAAATGTCATATCTTTTTACCTCAGAATCAGTGTCTGAAGGACACCCTGATAAAGTTGCCGATCGTATCTCAGATGCCCTGCTCGATGAATTCCTGCGCTACGATCCCGACTCAAAAGTTGCCTGTGAGACACTTGTAACAACCGGACTGGTAGTATGCTCCGGTGAAGTACGAACCGAGGGTTATGTTGATGTGCAAAAAATAGTACGTCGTGTTATCAGGGATGTCGGCTATACTAAAGCTGCCTATAATTTCGAATCCGAATCATGCGGGGTTATCTCCACCCTCCACGAGCAATCTGATAATATTATGCAGGGTGTGATACGCGAAATACCGGAGGACCAGGGAGCGGGCGACCAGGGGATGATGTTCGGTTATGCAAATAAGGATATGGATAACGGTATGCCCCTGCCCCACGAACTTTCTCATATCCTGCTCCAGCAACTGGCTGCTATCCGCAAAGAGGGTAAGGAGATGCTGTATCTGCGACCCGATTCCAAATCGCAGGTAACTATCGAATATGAGGATGACGGAACACCGGTACGGATCGACACTATTGTTATATCAACCCAGCATGATGATTTTGTGAAACCTGATAATAAAACTATAGAAGCCGACCAAAAAGCAGATAAGCTGATGCAGGAAAAGATATATGACGATATAATGAAGACTCTTATCCCCCTGACAATCAAGTTAGTCCCTGACAGGATTAAGGTGTTGTTTAATAACGGATTCCGCCTGATCGTTAACCCTACCGGTAAGTTTGTGATCGGCGGACCGCACGGTGATACGGGTCTTACGGGAAGGAAGATAGTAGTTGACACATACGGAGGTAAGGCTCCTCACGGAGGTGGTGCTTTTTCAGGTAAGGATGCCTCAAAAGTTGACAGGTCGGCTGCGTATGCCAGTCGTCATGTGGCAAATAACCTGGTAGCAGCCGGGGTTGCCGACGAGGTACTTATACAGCTTGCATATGCAATCGGCGTACCCGAACCGGTAAGTGTATTTGTAAATACATCCGGTACCTGCCATGTTAAGGATCCTGCCGGTAATATAATCAGTGATGGCGATATCGCGAAAAAGATAAACAGAATATTTGATCTCCGTCCATATGCTATTATCAAGCTATTCGGATTAAAAAACCCCATCTTCGAACCCACCAGTAACTACGGACATTTCGGACGCGATACATATGAAAAAGAAGTAGAAGTCTATTACACCGGACCCGGAATAACAATCAGGGAAATAAACGGTAAAACAAAAAACTTCAAAAAAGTACAATTCTTCGCCTGGGAAAAACTGGATTATGTAGAGAAAGTCAAGGAAGCATTCGGAATATAATTTTCCTCATCTTCCTCTTCACTTTTTAATTTCTAATTTCTAATTTCTAATTCTTCCCTCCTCATTTTATTAACTTTGACTCCGGATAAAATAATAACATCATTCTATGCAAAACAAAAGATGGTACGCCCTCTACACCCGTTCCCGCTGGGAAAAAAAGATACATGTCGCCCTTCTCGAGAAGGGTATAGAGTCCTACCTCCCATTGCAAAAAATCCTTAAGCAATGGAGCGACCGGAAAAAATGGGTAGAAGAACCGCTGCTTCGATCCTACGTATTTGTAAGGATATACAAAAAAGACTATATGGAATCCCTGAAAACCGACGGGGTGGTAACTTTTGTAAAGACCGCAGGAGAGATGTCCCCCGTACAGGATGAAGAAATTAAAATACTAAAGATCATCTCCGGCAGCGGTGAACAGGTAGAGGTAACCACAGAAGACTTCAAAGAAGGCGATCCCGTGGAAGTTATCAGCGGCAGGATGAAAGGACTATACGGAACCCTGGTACAATCCCGCGGCAAACACCAGGTAATGGTCCGCATCGAAGCAATCGACCAGAACCTTATGATCAACATCCCCGTTATTCATCTGAAGAAAACGAAGAGAACATAGCTCTAAGGATTTAATTAGATCACAAACAAACAATTCATGTGACTGAGAGAGCGAAGCTGTGGGAAGAACGAAGGAGCGACGGGGCGATAGGGTGATGAGGTGATTTTTTCACTTTTTAATTTCTAATTTTCTTTCTTCCGGCATTGACATCCGCAGACTGGGACCCACTTGGCGCAGATTGCGGTAGCAACAAAAATTTTTTTTGATCGTTCAAAAAAAATGAAAGCTCTTTGAAAAAATGCAGAAATAATATCAAAACACATATCGTAATCGAAATATTTGTATTATCTTTACGAATACAATCGAAATATTTACAATTTAATGATAAAAAGGATACTCTCTAATAAAATAACAAAACAACTATTTAAGGGTAAAGCAATTATTATTTTTGGTCCCCGACAAGTTGGAAAAACTACTTTATTAAAGGATTTATTCTACTCAAAGAAGGATATATTATGGATTAATGCTGATAATATTGAAGATAGAGAATTATTTGAATCTCCATCAGCCACAAGGCTTAAAGCAGTTATTGGGAATAATAACATGGTAATAATAGATGAGGCACAAAGAATAAAAGATATTGGCATAAAACTAAAACTTATTACTGACGAAATACAGGAAATTCAGCTTATTGCAACAGGTTCTTCTTCTTTTGAATTGGCAAATAAAATAAACGAACCTCTAACAGGTCGGAAAACAGAACATTTATTATACCCCATTTCTTTTTCAGAAATGACAGAGCACAGCAATCTTCTAACAGAAATTAAAATGCTTAATCACAGGTTAATATATGGCTGTTACCCGGAAGTTGTTGCTAAACCATCCAACGAAAAAGAAATACTACAAGAATTAACAAACAGTTATTTGTACAAAGATATCCTGGAGTGGAATAAAATAAAAAAATCGGACAGAATAATTAAGCTTTTACAAGCTTTAGCATTTCAAGTTGGCAGCCAGGTTTCTTATCACGAATTGGGACAAACTGTGGGGCTAAATAGCGAAACTGTAGAATCGTATATTAATTTATTAGAGCAATCTTTTGTTATTTTTACTTTAACTTCATTTAGTAGAAATTTACGCAATGAATTAAAGAAATCGCATAAAATTTATTTTTATGACAATGGCGTTCGCAATACATTAATATCTAACTTTAATCCTGTAAGTTTAAGAAATGATACAGGAGCTTTATGGGAGAATTATTTAATAAGCGAAAGAATAAAATACTGTTCGTATAACAATATTTATTCAAATAAATATTTTTGGAGAACACATGCACGACAAGAAATTGATTATATAGAAGAAAGAGATGGTTATTTTTATGCCTACGAATTTAAATGGGGGAAAAACAAAAAAGCAAAGTTGCCAAAAGCCTTTAAAAGCGCTTACCCAAATGTTGTTTTCAATGTTATAAGCCCGGAAAATCACGAAGCTTTTATTCATAAATTCTAAAAAAACCGGCTTAAAAACTTTAAACTCTTCATCTTATTTTTTACTATCTTTGAACGTATGATGGATAAAACTCAAATATTAAAATAATAATTACAATATAAAAAACTCTTAGCTCTTCAACCAATGCGTCTTTGTTCAAAGCATATGAATTTTATTAAAGAAAACCTACGGAAAGCAGACATTACTACGGATATTTATCTTTTTGGTTCCAGGGTGAATGATGACGCCAAAGGAGGAGATATTGATATTCTGATCTTATCTGATAAATATTTTAAACAAAATATAATTCGTAATTTCAAAGTGAATTTTTACAAAAAATTCGGCTGGCAAAAAATTGATGTTGTTAATTTCCTCTTTAATGAATCTCATCCTTTTAAAGATATTGCACTCGATAAAGCTATTAAATTATGACTGGTGACAAGAAAATTGTTGAATTATTAAATCACAACCGGAATGCCAAATAATCAGCTATCAATGAAATCTGCTACCAACAGTCCCATGATAAAAACCTTTATTCGGGAAAACAGTGTCCTGTTTTGGTATATTCCTGAAGAAGAAAAACAAAACATAAGCATTGGGTTCCTGATAGAGACAATTCTGAATTACGGAGATGAAAAATCAGTGAAAAAACTCTTCGATTTAGTAGGAATTAATAAAGTTGCTGAAATATTTTACAAGCAAACTTCACGAAAAAGAGTAAATTATTTTTCACAAGTGGCAAATTTTTTTGACCTCTATTTTAAACGTCATGCACAAAGAAATACTGTCTCCTGATCAAAATAAGTTATTACAATTTATTTCCGGATTCTCAAAGGAATATTATCTGGTTGGTGGTACTGCAATTGCTTTACATATAGGACACAGACAGTCAATTGATTTTGATTTATTTACAAATTCAAATGTTAAAGGGAAAAGCATAAAATATATACTTGCAGAAAATGATATACAATATACGGTATTACATGAAGCTTACGACCAGATTCATATTTTAATATCCGATGTGAAAATAACTTTTTCCAATTACCCCTATAAAATTGAACATAAAAAGAAGTTTGAAGAAATAATTAAAATACCCGATTTAATCGATTTGGCTGCAATGAAAGCATATGCACTTGGCGGACGTGCAAAATGGAAGGATTATGTTGATTTATATTTTATTTTAAAAGATTACCATTCAATAAATGAAATTGCAATCCGCGCAAGAGGAATATATAAAGAGACTTTTAATTCTAAACTTTTTAAACAACAATTGGCTTATTTTAAGGATATTGATTACAGTGAAGAAGTTATATATCTCCCCGGACAAGATGTGTCTGAGGAAGAAATTAATAGATTTTTAATAGATGTGGCTACTGAAGAATTTTAACCTTAAACTCTCCACTCACCTCTTCTCATCTTCTCATCTCCTTTTCTCCTCTTCTCATCTTCTCTTCCTCTTCCCGGCATTTACATCCGGAGACTGGGACCCACTTGGCGAAGATTGCGCTGGCAACAAAAGCTGCTTGAGACCCACAGAAATGTATTAACCTTATTGTTCTGAGTCCACAACTATATATAGCAAACATATAAAAGCTTTCTTTTGTTGTAGCAATCAAGCCATTAGTGGGTAGTCGAGGATGTTAGCCGGCGATTTTTTTTTGTTTCGTTTCTTTTGATCGTTCAAAAGAAATGAAAGCTCTTCGTTGAAAAGCTAAATTCCAAAAACAAAATTTGAAAAAACTAACGTTTTTTTTGTTTTTTTATAAAGTTTGAGTAAGTTTACTACTCAATAATTTATTTTTTATGCTCGACACCTTAATCACATCCAAGACACGCATCAAGCTATTGCTGAAGTTCTTCCTAAACAGCAACTCAAGCTCCTACCTCCGTGGGCTGGAAAGCGAATTCGGGGAATCCAGTAATGCAATCCGGCTGGAGCTTAACAGGTTTGAGAAAGCCGGCCTGCTGACCACTACCACAAACGGCAACAAAAAAATGTTCAAAGCGAACACCCAACACCCCCTTTTTAGAAATATCCACGATTTGATTTTCACACATATCGGATTTGATCAAATAATAGACAAGGTAATAAACCGTTTAGGTGATATAAAGATTGTATTTATCACCGGTGATTTTGCAAAGGGGAAGGATAGTAAGATAATTGATCTTATTTTTGTAGGAAACACAATTGACAGGGAATACCTGGTCCGCCAGACCGAAAGGGCAGAGGATATAATTAACAGAAAAATCCGTTTCCTGGTATATAAAAACGACAATTACCAGGAAGCAATTAGCAATTACAAAAACTCAGAGATACTCTTGCTCTGGAATGAAAGCGACATAGCAACTTAGTAACTTTGCGAGAAAAACCACACTCACACGCTCGTACTTTCGTTCTCTCGTCCTCTCGTTCTATCGTTCACTACCGTGTGACTGAAAGAGCGGAGCTATGGAAGGATGAGGGTTGATGGATGAAATTAAGAAAAACCTTGAACCTTAAACATCTTCAAACCTTAAACTCTTCCTCTTCCTCTTACCGGCATTTACATCCGCAGACTGGGACCCACTTGGTACAGATTACTATAATGAACACATTAAAAACCCATCACCAAAAACCCTCACACTCAATCAGCCATCACCAAATACCCTCACACCCCCACCCAAAACACACACATCCATACCATAGTATCATTGTTCAATCATTATATATTACTATCGCTTCAT
>JAGGXD010000063.1 GCA_021163295.1 Bacteroidales bacterium | reverse complement strand
TTCATAAATAAGTTTTAAATCCTGTTCAACATTTCTAAAAATGTGTGGTTTAAAAGAGTCAATAAATCCAACGTCAATTTTCCGGTTTACTTCATTTTCCAATTGATATTGTATTTCAGCAAGATCAAAATAGCTAAAACCGTTGTCAGTTTTTATTGCAATATCAATATCACTTCCCGGTCTGTCATCTTCACGTGAAAAAGAACCATAAATCCACGCGCTACTGACTTTTGAAAATTGTTTTAACCTGTTTTTAATTCGTTTAATGATTTTGTCCCTGTCAAGTGTCTTATATGCCATATATTCAATTCTTTCCTCTGCAACCTTTAATGCTTCTTTTGCATAATCTTCTTCCTGTACCTCATATAATATCCGTTCGCTTAAATAAACAATCAGCATTTTTTTCTTATCTTCTCCAAAGTACTTTGCCAGCTTAACAACTTGCTGTTTAGTGGCTTTTCGTTTTCCTCTCTCAATTTTGCTTAATATCGCCTGGTCAACATCAAGATAAGCCGCAACCTTTCGCAACGGTTCTCCTTTGTTTTCACGTAACCTTCGGATGTATTCTCCAATACTTTCCATGTTTGAAACAAATTGTTTTGACAAAAATCGTCAAAATATGTTTTATCTCCAAATTTTTGAACAATTTATTGCCAGCTACTTATTAACACTTAGTGTGTAGGCAAGAGTCATGTTTAATGAATCCCCTACAGGGAAAAAACGAAATTAAAAATTCTTATGCTACAATAATAAATTCCCTACGGGCAATAAAAATATTCAGTCTGTGAAATAAATCGTAGATTTATTGCATAGTAATATTGCTCAGGGTAGATTTGGTAAACTTTATTATTAACCCAAAAAACATACATAAATGAAACAGTCAGCACACATACTATTTTGTTTTGTACTATTATTCTTTGCCTCAAATTCGTATGCCCAGGTAAAACTTCCTGAAGGAAAAATCCTTTTCAGGGGTTTTTCTGAAAAGATATCAGGAACCGATTTTAATTATCATTCATCTATTCCGGGAATAAATGAAAGCTTGCTTGTCAGAGCGTTAAACGGAAAACAATCCATGCTGTGGAAAACCGAACCTGTTCCTGAGGATTATGGCGAAAAAGAAGCTGTATTTGTATGGCTGGCAGGAATGGGTTGTAGCATGGGAAACGTTAAGATGACTCTCGATATCGATGATAAATATAAGCTTCCTTTTTACACTACCGGAAAGGAAAAATGGGAAGTGTCGGAAAAAAACGGGATTATTTTATCATATGTAAATAATATGACCGACGGAGTAGGTGATAATTTTGGTTTCATGTTTCTTAAGATACCATTTAATTTATTGACTCCCGGAAAACCGGTCAGATTGAAGGTTCAGGGTAGTCCTTCCAACAGCCGTGCCTGGTATATGACATTTAAGTCGAAATTGGAGTCGGGTATTGAGGTAAATCCTTATCCTGCTGTGTTGAAGAATGGTGATGAAAGAACTCAGGTAATAGGGGTTAATGTGTACTATTTTGGCCCTTCAGCTAAAGGAAAACTGTTTGTAGATTCGAAAGTTGAAAAAAATATTGATCTTGATTTCGGACACCGGTTTTACCGTATAAGTATCCCGGCAGTTGATGCATCAAAAAAAGTGAGTATTCGTATTGAGAGCACTCTGTTCAGTGCCGGGAAAATAGTTACAATTGAACCGGTGCGACCATGGAGAATTAATTTTGTACAGCATACACATACTGATATCGGATATACACGACCCCAGACGGAAATCCTGCCTGAGCATCTGCGGTTTATTGATTATGCACTGGATTATTGTGACAAAACAGATAATTATCCGGATGCGGCAAAATTCCGCTGGACATGTGAAGCATCCTGGGCAGTGGATGAATACCTGAAATGCAGACCTCTGGAACAGATAGAGAGGTTGAAGAAACGTGTGAATGAAGGTAGGATTGAGATTACAGGAATGTATTTTAATTGCGATGAACTACCTGATGAACAGGTGCTTGCTGCTTCCCTTAAACCTATAAAAAGGATCCGTGAAGCAGGATTAACTGTAACAACAGCAATGCAGGATGATGTGAATGGCATCGGCTGGTGTTTTAGTGATTTTTTCCCGGCGCTGGGTATTAAGTATCTGAACATGGGTACACATGGTCACCGTGCTCTTATCGCTTTTGACAAACCTACTGCTTTTTGGTGGGAATCACCTTCTGGAAACCGGATGCTGACTTATCGTGCTGAACATTATATGACAGGGAATACGGTGTTTGGTATTCATACCGGGGATTTTAATAATTTCGAGGATAAACTGTTGAACTATCTCGCAGATCTTGGTGACAAAGGATATCCCTTCAATATTACAGCGATACAGCACTCGGGTTATTTAACTGATAATTCACCTCCTTCAACTCTTGCAAGCGACATGATAAGGAAATGGAATGAGGTATATGAATGGCCAAAGTTGAGAACGGCTGTTGTTAGTGAATTTTTTAGGGAGATTGAAGAAAAATATTCAGATGATTTGCCTGTTTACCGGGCTGCATGGCCTGACTGGTGGACAGATGGATTTGGTTCAGGGGCTCGCGAAGTGGCAGCCACACGTCAGGCTCATGTTGATCTGATAGCAAACCAGGGAGGTATGTCTATGGCAGTAATAATGAATGCAGGAATACCTGAGGGCTTTAATCAACGGGTAGATGAAGCGAATAAAGCATTGTTATTCTATGGAGAGCATACATTTGGTTCATCTGAAAGTGTCAGGAGTCCTTTCGGGGAAAGTACGATGGAGCAGCGACGACTGAAAGAATCGTATGCATGGGAAGCGTTTAAGCGGTCGCGTATGGTTGGAGAAGAAGTGATGGGACGCCTGCAAAGTAAGCTTCATAAGACAGATGTTCCGTCAATGACAGTATTTAATACTTTAAACTGGAAGAGGAGCGGGCTGGCTTTAGTGTATATTGATAACCAGGTTTTACCGAAGGATAGGAAATTCCGTTTTGTTGACCGGGATGGAAATGAAGCGCCTTCCCAGACATTTAGTCACCGAAGTGATGGTACACAATGGGGCATCTGGGTGGAAGATATTCCTCCATTTGGATATAAAACATACCGCCTCGAATTGCTTGAGGGATATAACAAACCGGTTGAAGTTGAACAGACAAAAAACACTATTCTTGAAAACGATTGGTATCGTATCCGGGTGGATAGCAGATTAGGTGCTGTTACCAGTCTTTATGATAAAAGAAATAATACAGATCTTGTGGACAGTGATGCAAAATGGAAGTTGGGAGCATTTATTTATGAGCGTTTGGGAAACCGGAGTCAGATGGAAGCTTATACCCTGAATGATTACGAGCGGTTTCCGCTTGATACGGTATATTTAGATGCTGTAACACACGGACCTGTTTACGATGCTATTCGTCTTGCCGGGGAGATAGAGGATTGTTCATACAGCCCCGGGGGATTTATTGCAGAGATAAGGTTATATCATACAAGTCCGTTAATTGGAATGGAATATACACTGTTGAAGAAGCCAGTTACAGATCCTGAAGCTATTTATATTGCATTCCCGTTCCTCCTGGATAGTGGAAAGATTTTTTGCGAAGTGGCAGGGGGTGTTTTGGAAGCAGGTGTTGACCAGATCCCCGGATCTGCTAATGACTGGAATACTGTTCAGAATTTCGTTACGGTCCGCAATAATAAAATGCAGATCATTTTGGGAAGCCAGGAAGCTCCATTGATGCAATTTGGTGGTATAAATACAGGGAGGTATGATGCTGATGCAGTTCCTGAAACAACCCATATTTTTTCCTGGCCTATGAATAATTACTGGACTACCAATTTTAATGCAGATCAACAGGGATCTTTTACATGGAGTTATTTTCTTACTACAACAGATAATACAGGAATGGAAAATGCAACCCGCACCGGCTGGGGTAACAGGATACCTTTTTTATGCCGTGTACTGCCGGCAGGAGAAGAAAAGACTCCTTTACAGGAAGCTTCGGTTCTGAAATTTTCTTCTGAAAACGTGTTACTGGTGAATGCCAGACCAGGTGAATTGAAAAATTCGGTTGTGCTTCAAATACGCGAAATGGCAGGGGAAAACACTACTCTGGAGATTGAATCACCCTATCTGAAAAATGAAAAACTAATGCTTCAGGAAGTTGACGCCACCGGTCGGCCAATATCTGAAAAATCTTTTAATTTGGAAATCAGACCTTTTATGTCAGGGTTTATTAAAGTGTTTTTTAGGACCGGAATTTAACAGGTGTTGACAATTATTTATAAGTTAACGATATATCTGCCAGGTGTAATCATTCGTGTATCAGGATTTTTAATATCTTCGGATTTTCAATCAATTGATAATTGCCAAATCTTGAATCAGATGACGAAAAGTTCTATCAATGAGGATATCAGGACTTATATCCTTAAATCAGTTAATGAAGAAAAAATAAAACCTTCCGGTGATGGGTTCTGGAAGAATTTGAATAATGCCGGAACGGAAATATGGCTTGATACAGGGGATATTGAATTAGTTTCCGGGTTGTGGACAGAGGAGATGTCTGCACTTACTACCAATAACACATTGTTGAATATGGAGATTCAGAAAGGGATCTATGATAACCTGATCCCTGAGCTTCTGGAATTGGTTAAGGATTTTTCTCCGGATGAACAGGTTATGGAAATTGCATTTATTCTGAATGCCTATCATGGCTTACGTTTGGCAAAGAAGTTCGGAGGACTGGTAAGCGTTGAGTTACATACTGATACAGCAGATGATATTGATGCTATTGTAAAGTTTGGCAAGCGTTATTATGATATCTGTCCTGATCATTTCCTGGTGAAAGTGCCATTTACGGCATCCGGTCTGTTAGGGGCAAGAATACTTGGAGAAGCAGGTGTAAGGGTGAATTTTACTCTTGAATTCAGTGCCAGGTTTAATGTATTAGTGTCATTGATAGCCAGATCATCATATTGTAATGTATTCATGGGCAGGATAGCTGCCTATATGATTGATAATGAGCTTGGAGATGGTAAGTGGGTGGGAGAGAAGGCTGTAATTTCATCTCA
>JAGGXD010000216.1 GCA_021163295.1 Bacteroidales bacterium | reverse complement strand
GATATCTGTTTCACTTTTAGAAGCCCAGTCAAAAGGAATTCCATCTGTAGTTACTGATGTTGGCGGCAATAGCTGTGTTATTGATGATGGTGTTAATGGTTTTTTGTGTGAATTGAATAATAGCGACATGTTTTGTGAAAAACTTAAAAAGTTACTTGAAGAAGAAAGAATATATGAATTATTTTCTAAACGTTCATGTAAACAAATATTGAAACGGTTTAATAGTGATAATATGATAAAGCTCTATGAGGAAATCTATAGTAGTCTTTGCTACTAATAAATTATTGATTATACTGTAAAAAGTCGGCGTTCAACTAAAGGCATAACGATAACCTATTCGTGATATATAAATTATGCATACATAATTTGGCATCCTTCATTTTGTAGTTTACACTTTTTCAACATAGACGGATGCCAGTCATTAGCTGTTAGCTATCAGGTAAAAACTTTATATAAAAACAGACTGTTAAGCTAAAAGTTAATCGCACAGGTCATATTTTTTGAGGTATATTACCCCCAAATGTTAAATCTATGTTGCATAAATTCTTTAGAAGAATTGTCTAAAATACAAAAAGATTGGGATAATTTTTTTGTTATCAATTTTCCCTATCTTTATTCAAAAACATATAACTGGCTGACGGCTTGGTGTTTAAGTTATGAGAAAGACAAAGATATTTTTGTTTACGTGCTCAGAGATCGAGCAACAATGAAAATTGTCGCTGCATTACCATTAATAATAGTAAAAACAAATTTTGGCGGATTCCCAGTCAGGAAATTGGAAATGATAGGACGTGGAATAGGCTGTGATGATTTCCCAATAATAGATTTTCATTCCGAATGTGTTGATAAAATTTTTTCTCATTTAGCCAGTCATGCTAAATGGCATATTGCAGAATTTTCTCGTATATCTAATGATATTTTTCATCTTATTGATAATCTTAAAAAGGGGAAAGTGCAAAATATTATAACACATTCCAAAAATTATTGTGTAGACTTAACAATCGGATATGAGAATTACTTGGCTGAACGATCAAAAAAATTTCGCCAAAATGTGAGAACAGCTAATAATAGATGTAAAAAATATGGAACTATCTCCTATAAAGTAATAGATGACAAGAATATAGCTTTTAAAATGGCAAAAGAAATAGCGATAGAAAGCTGGCAATATAAACAAGGGTCGAGTCATTTTTCTGAAATAGATTTTAAAAAAAGTTTTATGGAAAATTTGTTAAATATTGGTTCCATATCAACATACTATTTTGCTTTTATTTTTATAGATAGAACACCAATGGCATATTTATTTGGGGTAATAAAAAATGATGTGTTTTATGTAGTGGATGTATCTTTTAAAGATACGTATAGTCGATTTTCTCCTGGAATGTTGTTGTATTGTTGGGTTATTAAGAATTTTATGAGTGAAAAACAACTATCAGTATTTGATTTGGGAGGAGAGGGAGAATACAAAAAGGTTTATTCTAATATGATTAAGGACGAACAAAAAATAATTTTATACAATAACAACTTGTACGCTTCCATTATACATTTTGTACGTAAACAAAAAATATATAGCAAAATATTAAGATTCCTCAAGTCAAAGTATAAAAAGTGATATTAGTAGGGCCAAATTAACTATGCGCGCTCTTTTGTTTACGTTGTTGCTTCCGGTTATTGCCGTTGTTTCGCTAATACGTCCTTTTTATGGCCTCTTTCTTTATATCGCTTTTAATATTATTCGCCCGGAGATGTTATTCTGGGGGGCGCTTACAGCAAATATTGTCTTTAAAGTTACAAGCCTGTCCAGCATAGCTGGTTATCTATGGCAGAAGACGACCTCAATCAGACCTTACCATTGCCGGGAATTTTGGCTTTTACTATGGATTTCCATTGCTACCGCTGTTTCTATTTTGCTTTCGGACTTCTCCCTGCATCCAAGAGCTTGGTATTATGCTATGGAGATCTTTAAAATTTGGGTGATCTGTTGGTTGATTTTGGGGCTTGTCTCAACTCCTCAACAAATGCAACGCATGCAGTACTGGATATTATATACTGTTGCCTTATTATCAGTGTGGGGTATTGAGCAGCATTTTCGAGGCAACGTGAATCTTCAAGGATTGGGAGGAGATGCGTTTCCAGATTCTAACGGGGTGGCAGCTCTTGTTGTCTTGTTTTTCCCTATTGCCTTAAATAATCTGATCACGGCAAGAAATATCAAGATGGGGCTTGTGTGGCTGGTAGTAACCGTTCCCGCTGGATTGCTTATTGTTTTCACCGAGTCACGGGGTGGTTTTGTTGGGATGGTGGCCGGGATGTTAGTTCTGATGCTCTTTACGAGAAAAAAGAAGGCACTTGTCTGCTTAATTGTTGCCGTTATTATTGGGGGTACACCATATCTGGCCAGTGAGTATAAACAGCGTTTAAGTACCATCGAAGCTGACAGTGAGGAACGTGATCTGTCGGCAGGGTCGCGCTTAGTGTTGTGGCAAGCTGGAGTTCTTATCTTCAAGGACAATCCGCTCTTTGGGGTGGGACTATTGAATTTTCCCCGCGCCAAGTTGCCTTATAAAAAGTTTCTGGAAGGAAAGTTTGACTCGGGACTGTTGGATTACTCTTTTCGAGGTTATAAAGTTGGGCACAGTACCTATTTTGGCCAGATGTTGCCGGAAGGCGGTCTGTTTCTCTCGATACCCTGCTTTTTGCTTTTCATATTTTTTCTTATGCAATATGTGAAAATGAGAAAGGGCGCTGTATTTATCTCACAAGAGAAACAACCTCTTGGCGATCTGCTCACCGGAGTTACAGCAGGTATTATCGCACACTGTGTTTCCTTAGCCTTTATTAATGGTTTTATAGGGATGTTTCTGCCTATGCAACTGACCTTTGGTGGACAGATTATTCGGATTATGCAGGCTGAATCTGAAGATAAAACATAAGTTGAGCGATTAGCTGTCTTGTCAGGGCGGCAGACCGATAATCATTAAACTAATAGCTAACCGCAAAGGCTAATCGCTCAACTTAGATAAAATGTAGAGCATCCTTCATAGCAAGCCAAAAGTAGTTTACACTTATAG
>JAGGXD010000029.1 GCA_021163295.1 Bacteroidales bacterium | reverse complement strand
TATGAAACAGGGAAAGAGGCGCTGATTGAAGCAGAACGTATAAAAGAATATATATTCAATGTTGAACATGACCTCTGGGAATATTAATCAGTCCTCAGTCGGCAGTCAACAAAAAAGAAAATAGTCATAAGCATTTAATCATTCTAAAATTATTATGCTGAGCTTAGTCGAAGCGAAGACACTGCATAAGTGTCTTTTTTTTATATGTACTCATCCCCCCTGCTAAGCTTTACGTCATTTACAAATTGCTTGATCTTCTGTTCATCCCCTTTCTTGCAGATAAGAAGTATGTCGTCCGTATCAATAACAATATAATCTTCCAGTCCCTGTAATACAACAAGCTTATCATCAGGCACTCTTATAATAGATCTCTTAACATCATAATCGAAAACAGTATTTCCGCTTATTGTATTTTTATTCTTGTCCTTTTTTAATTTTTCGTATAACGAACCCCAGGTACCAAGATCAGACCAGCCAAAATCAGAACATAATACATATACATTATCTGCCTTTTCCATTATGCCAAAATCAATGGAAATATTTTTGCATTTTGAATATGTTTTAAGAATAAATTCGTCTTCTTTATCAGTATTAAAAAAGTTTATTCCTTCCCTGAATATACTATCAACTTCAGATAAGTGCTTGTCAAATGCATTCATTATTGAATTGAGCGACCAGATAAAAATTCCGGAGTTCCAAAAAAAATCACCACTTTCATAGAAAGCCTTAGCTAATTCATAATCAGGCTTTTCAGTAAATGTTTTAACTCTACTCAAATTGTCACTTGTGCCTGCAACTTCCCCGTTTGAAATCTGAATATATCCGTAACCTGTTTCAATCCTGTCAGGTTTTATTCCAAGTGTTAATAATACATCACGGTTCATAACAAACCTAAAACCCTCTTCAATCCTGTCTTTGAACTGCTTTTCATTAAGTATAAAATGGTCAGAAGAGGCAACAACAATACAGGCATTAGGGTTAATTGTGCTTATCTTATAATTTGCATAAGCAATGCAGGGAGCAGTATTTTTCCTCAATGGTTCAAGAAGAATATTAGATGGCTTTACCCCGGGAAGTTGCTCCAGAATAAGATCCTTATAGTCAGCATTAGTTACAATCAGGATGTTTTCTTCAGGACAAATATCAGCAAACCGGTTAAATGTCTGTTGAAGAAGTGTTTTCCCTGTTCCCAGAATATCAAGGAATTGTTTGGGTTTTTGTGTTCGGCTATAAGGCCAGAACCTGCTTCCTATACCTCCGGCCATAATTACACAATAGTTGTTCTTATGCATAATTCACATTTTTTTTCAGTTTCAATTTACTGTTTTTTTTTATACTTTGAAACATTTTTCGAAAAAGTTTGATTAGAAGATATCCTCCGATTATCTTCCGCTAAATCAATAATATTTATGATATTTGTATTCTTTACCCATTTACGCATTTAATCATTTCGTTAATTATGCAGTTTTTTTACCACTTTGGAAAATATTTTATCCTCCTGTCAAAGGTCTTCTCAAAACCTGAAAAGAGTAAAATATACTATAAACAAACTCTTAAAGAACTTATTAGCCTGGGGATCAACTCTATTGGTATTGTTATTGTTATATCCGCCTTTACCGGCGCAGTAATAACTTTGCAAACAGCTTATAATACCGAAAATCCTTTTTACCCAAGGTACCTGATAGGACTGATGGCACGCGATACTATTATCCTGGAGTTTTCATCAACTATGGTGGGATTAATCCTTGCAGGAAAAATTGGTTCCAGTATAGCCTCAGAGATAGGAACTATGAGGATAACTGAACAAATTGATGCCCTCGAAATTATGGGAGTGAACTCTGCAAGTTACCTTATACTGCCAAAGATTATTGCATTCGTTCTTTTTAATCCCCTGCTTACCATGATAAGTATAGCTGTTGGAGTATTTGGTGGCTGGATAGCCGGAACAACAACAGGTGTTGTGTCATCTGAAGATTTTATATATGGTATTCAGTATGCATTTATCCCATTTTATATAACATACGCTCTTATCAAAACTGTTTTCTATGCTTTTATTATAACATCTGTTTCTTCATATTATGGATATTTTGTCAGGGGTGGAGCACTGGAAGTGGGACGTTCCAGCACAAAAGCAGTTGTTTACAGTAGTATAATCATACTACTTTGCGATGTAATCCTAACACAACTGATATTATCATGATAACGGTAAATCATATATGGAAATCTTTTAACCGTCAAACTGTTCTTAAAGATATCAGTGTTGAATTTGAAAAGGGGCAAACAAATCTTATTATCGGTCAGAGTGGTTCAGGGAAAACTGTTCTTCTAAAGTCAATAGTTGGTTTACTTGATATAGATAAGGGTGAGGTCAAATATGACGATGTTGTTTATAGCAAACTTAATTTTAAAAAAAAGAAGGAAATTAGAAAAAAAATCGGGATGCTATTCCAGGGAAGTGCCCTTTTCGACTCCTCAACAGTCGAGGAAAATGTTATCTACCCACTTGATATGTTTACTAACATGAGCTATGAAGAAAAAAGAGAGCGTGCGAATTTTTGTCTGAACAGGGTTGATATTTTAAATGCAAATCATCTCTTCCCTTCCGAAATTAGTGGGGGAATGCAAAAGCGGGTTGCTATCGCCAGGGCAATAGCTCTGAATCCTGAATACCTTTTCTGTGATGAGCCTGATTCGGGACTTGACCCTATAACAACACTTAGAATAAATAACCTGATTAAAGAAATTACTGATGAGTTTAATACAATTACTATTGTAAATACCCACGATATGAATTCGGTAATGGAGTTTGGCGAAAAGATTGTTTTTATCCATATGGGCCAAAAATGGTGGGAGGGAACAAATAAAGATATCCTTCATTCAGAAAATGAAAAATTAAACGATTTTGTTTTTGCAAACCATATGGCTAAACGTTTGAAAAATGTAAAATGAACAAAATTTACGTTACAATATTTTCAATCTTATTTTAATAATTATAAAAAATATATAAATCATGAAAAAGAAACATTCCGGTTTTAATACAAAACTTGTACACTTAGGAGAACTCGAAGACTCAATGGGTAGCGTAACTGTTCCTATTTTTCAAACATCCACCTTTTCTTTTAAAACCGCACAGCACGGGGCCGATTGTTTTTCAGGTAAAGACTACGGATATATTTATACCCGCCTTGGGAACCCAACCATAAATGCCCTGGAAGAGACAATAGCTGAACTTGAAAACGGATTCGGAGGAATTGCAACCAGCTCGGGGATGGGTGCCGTTAATTCCATTTACCTGGCTTTACTTGGACAAGGCGCCCACTTGGTAAGCACAGCTTCAGTATATGGACCCTCACGTAATGTAATCGAAAAACACTATAACCGTTTTGGTGTTGAAGCTACTTTTGTGGATACCTCTGATCCTGATAATGTAAGAAAATCAATTAAGCCTAACACAAAAATGATTCTGGTCGAGACTCCTTCAAATCCTACTATGCAACTAACCGATATCCGTTTAATTGCAGCAATCGCACACGAACATGGAATTCCCCTTGTTGTAGATAATACTTTTTCAAGTCCTTATCTCCAAAACCCCCTCGACCTGGGCGCTGATGTTGTGTTCCACTCTATTACAAAATTTATTAATGGTCATGCCGATGTTGTTGGCGGCGTTATTGTAGCAAAAGAGGAAAAACTATATAAACAGATCAGAGATATTATGGTGAATTTTGGTTGTAATATGGACCCGCACCAGGCTTACCTTGTTCACCGGGGTGTTAAAACTCTTTCAATCCGTATTGAAAAAGCCCAGGAAAATGCCGCCAAAATCGCACAATGGCTCGAAGAACACCCTCTTGTTGAATGGGTAAAATATCCGGGGCTGAAATCTCACCCTCAGCATGAACTTGCTAAAAAACAAATGAGAGGATTCGGTACAATGATAAGCTTTGAATTAAAGGGTGGCCTTGATGCAGGAAAAGTTCTTATGGATAATGTAGAACTGGCAACTCTTGCAGTCTCTCTTGGCGGAGTTGAAACACTTATTCAGCATCCTGCTTCAATGACACATTCAGGCGTTGACAGAGAAAAGAAACTGAAAGCCGGCATAACAGACGGACTGGTAAGGTTATCAATTGGTATTGAGGATGTAGAAGATCTGATTGACGATCTTTCACAGGCAATAAACAAAATATCCTGATCAAAAGAAAAATAATCCTATAAATCCAACAACTAATCCAACCAGGATATTTATTAGCTTCATATAAATAAATCCTTTTCTTGATTCAGCCAGTAGAGGGAGCGCCCCGTGTCCGTCCTGTACAATGGAGCTTGCTATTAATATGCTGAAAGGGATAGTGCCATTTACAAAAAGTGTAATAAAAATCAGATGCGGACCCGACTCAGGGATAATGCCCATCAATACGGCAAAAATCAGAATTATATATTGATTATCATGTATCCAGCTACTAATATCCATGTATCCCCCGATAAAATGAATAATGAAAAATGTCCCAAAGGTCCAAAAAAATATGCGAGGTAAATGTTTCTTTATCACATGCCCCCAAAGATGCTCTTTAAGAAAATGTTCAGGAACAGTTACTACTATAAATAATGTAATTAACCCTCCTGAAAAAAAAGTGATCCGCTTCCAATCCCATTCTTCAGGACCTAATTCCCCGGTTACAAGAAAAATTATGAAAAGTAAAAAGCCGGTTATAAGTAATGTCCGCTCAAAGCTTATGTTTTTTATCTGACTAACTAAATCATGCCTGGGAAAACAATTGCATTTTGTCTCTTCCTCATGTATCTCAAACCCATATGATCTGTCGCTATCCTGATATTTTTGTTTCGAAACAAACAAAATGAAAAATCCCGTAAGAAGAGCAGTAACAAAAACAATAATTGTTAATATCAATGCCTTTTCAGGCATAATGGCAAACATTACAAACGCTTCATCCCCAAAAGTCGCTATCATTGCAGCTACCAGGGCTGCAAAGCTTACAATACGGTGAGTGTATAAAGAAACAACCGTGAATGCACCAAGGCATCCTGGAATAACTCCAAGAAATGCCGATATCATAATCTGCAACCACCCTTTCTGCTGAAGCTTACGATTCCAGACACCTTGTGTTTGTACATTGATATAATCAATAATAAGCATCATCATCAGTACAAAACCGGTGATCATTAATGCCTCCTTAAAAATATGTACAACAGATTGTAAATCCATATTTTCATTATTGTTATGATGAACATACTCACACCCTCGTTCTATCGTTCTATCGTTCTATCGTTCTTTCGTACTATCGTTCTTTCGTACTATCGTTCTTTCGTACTATCGTTTAAAACCTCTCCAATTCCCCCTTCTTATATGCTTCAAATGCCTCTTTGATAGTCATCTGACCTGCTCCAACAAAAATTTTCATGCCTGATTTTTCTAAAACCGTTGCGGCATTACCTCCCGGACCATTACCTGTGATCAAAACATCCGGATTAAGTTCAAATAATCTTTGTGCGGTTCGTGGTCCGGCTCCGTGAGCCTCATTTGCTACATCCCTGTTATCGGTAAATGTAAATTCATCTTTTTCATCATTATACATCAGAATAAATTCTGTTCTCCCAAAACGCGGGTCTATCATAGAATCCCACTCTGTTCCTTTTGTTGTAAATACAATTTTCATTTTTCCTTTTTTATTTAGTTCTTATTTGTTATCTGATAAAATACACCTCTCGCCTGTTGAACAGTTTTTATCTTATTATCTGCTTCTAACACGTCAAGATATTTATTTATTTCATTTATATGTAATCCCAGAATTTTAACCAGGTCATCAACAGTGCACGGTCTTCTGAATATTGTTTCCAAAATAGCAGATTCAATATCATTACGGAATGATTTTACCTCTTTACGCGATGGGGCCGCAGCAATAATTTCAATGTTATCAAGTCCCCAGAAATCTGCTATTTGTTCCAGTTCCTCTCTGCCGGCAGCTTTAAGACCCGGAATAACCCCGGGTCTGTCAAGAGTGTTTAACTGAACGCTGTCAGGTTGAATTTTAACAAATGCCTCTTTCAATAATTCTAAATCCTGCTTTCTGTTATTATATCCCGGAATAATTAGAACCTCCAGCCAAATTTTACCCTTGTATTCTTTTCTGAATTCAATAAGACCATCGATATAATCTTCAATGTTCAGCGAATGAAAAGGTCTGTTTATCTTTCTGAAAGAGAGGTCTGAAGCAACATCTAACGATGGTAATACAAGATCAGCACCCAGGATCTCCCCTCTTACCTGTTTATCATTAAGTAAAGTTCCGTTTGTCAGAACAGCAACAGGAATACCGCGGTAATTCTGTTTAATAAATTTCAATATGTCGCCAATACGGGAATTAAGTGTAGGTTCTCCCGAACCTGAAAAAGTAATATAATCAAGTGACGGTTTATTACCCAGAAATTTCTCCAGCTCCTGAATTACTTTGTTATATGGAACATATTCAGCCCTTTTTGTTGTTAAGTTAGTAGTAGCTCCACATTCACAATAAATACAATTAAGCGAACATACTTTATGAGGAACAAGGTCAACACCCAAGGACATCCCTAATCGCCGCGATGGTACAGGACCAAAAAGATATTTATACATAATGTTATTTCTATCAGGTTTTTAATGTTAATTGGTCAATTTGCTTTCAAAACGATATCGTTTTCTTCAACATTTAAATCGTTGGCAATAACAAAACATTTTGCTTTCAAAAGAAAAAACACAGGATGGTTTACATCTGAAAGTCCCTCGTAATTCCCCTGCCCCTTACTGATAATCATTTTTGCGCTATTAAACCTCTTTATAAATTCATTATTACATAAACTCAAAATAACTGCAGGGGCTGTTGTCCCGGAAGATATTATTTCAGCAACCTCATCAATTCCTGATGCTATGGCATCTTCCTCCGTCACATCATTTATAACAGGTATTTCCCTTACTGCATATGTTACCGGCTTATTTAATTCTTCAATAAGAATTTTGTCAAAAACCGATTCCCCGGCATTATCCCCAAGATAAAGAACAGAATCCGCTGTTTTTAATCGTTCTTCAAACTTTTCAAAATCCAGAATAGCAAAATCCTGCTTTATGATTTTATGCATATCTTCAACAAGATTAAATTTCTTGTTTACCCCCAGATCAATAACATTCCCGGCTATTGCAATACGAATAGCCGTTAACAATGAATTATCAGACTCTCTGACAATCTTTTTTAACTCCGGATATAAAGATAATGCTTCTTCAATATTCGCCTTCTTAACTTCCTTGTACGGATCGGTTACTCCTGTTATTTCTCTTACTTTCCGGTAAATGATCTCGCCCGTTTCAGGAGGGGTATTCTCCAACGGAATATCTTTCATCATCGCACCCACAGTGTCAAGCAGTTTTTTTA
>JAGGXD010000126.1 GCA_021163295.1 Bacteroidales bacterium | reverse complement strand
CATCAATAACTGATTCTCTAACGTTTTTCCAGCTACCATCCTGTTCCTCTGTTTCCAGGATAACTTTCTTGCCATCTTTATTACAGACAGGAGGCATCTGAGCTGTTATTTTTAGTATTCCATCCGAGAGAGTGTACTGGGAGAATAGAACAGGTCCAAACCGGCGTTCAGGATAGCATTTTACTTTCTTTCCTGAAATTTCCCAGTTATCAAACCAGCAACTGGAAATTTCCCCGGTTTCTTCTGCTTCAGGAAAGTTACTTACAAGGGCAAGACTTCCCTGAATATCATTTGGGGAGAGTCCGTCTTTTACGGTACTGGTCAGTAATTCTCCTGTTTCTATGTTAATTGCTTCAAGAATAAGATCGTAGCTATTCTCATTTTGTTTTCCGGTAATTTTTAATATAATTCCTTTTTCAAGATGTGGCTTCAGTGCTTCTGCATTCCCATTGTGTTTAACATTGGGTTCACCAATAAACAGATCCCCTGAAGTGGTTACACCAAGATTTAGTCCTTTCCCATAAATTGCATCATCACGATAATCATCAAATTCCCCTTTTGCACCAATACGCATACCTATCCAGTTGTTATCCGATGGTTCATTTTCAGGATTTATTAGTCCGGTTGCTACAGAAACCGAAAAATCTCCATCGTTTTCACTTAATCTGCAAGTGAGGAGGTTAACATTCCTGTTCCTGTCAGAAACAAGGCAATTGATCCTGCCATCATTTATCTCCCAGTCCTGGAGACGGTTAGCCCAGAAATCCGGACCAAGCCATGTTCGGTTGATATTATCAGGCCAATGGTGATTGAACCCGTTAAGCTGTTCTGTTTTTTTCGTACATGAATTTCCTGTAAGCAGAAATAATACGAGAATGATTATTATTGAGTTTTTCATAGTAAAATGCTTTAATGCGTAAATGTTTTCACTCCTTATACAGAGGGTTTGGTTCAGGGAATTTTGCATTTACCGAATCCCTCCATGAATCCAACAGGTTTTTTAATTTCTTTACAACACCAGGATATTCTTCTGAGATATTCCGCTTTTCACCAGGATCATTTTCCAGATCATATAATTCAATTCGATTATCCTCAAAAAACTCGATAAGTTTATAATTCCCGAGTCTGACCGCTGAACCGGGTCTGCCACCCTGGTTGCTATAGTGGGGGTAATGCCAGAAGATGGGACGGTTAAAAAAATCTTTGCTAATGCCGGTAGTATCATTATTTTTTTTCAACAAAGGTACCAGGCTCTTTCCGTCAATATGCCGTTCAGGTTTAAGTTGCAAACCTGCCATTTCCAGGATTGTTGGGTAAAAATCGGTACTGGTCACAGGAATGTCAATGGTTTGCCCGTTTAGTTTATTGTCATGCCATTTTATTATCATAGGTTCTCGTATGCCACCTTCGTAAAGCCATCCTTTTCCTGCTCTTAGAGGCAGATTGGTAGTATTTGAACCTTCTGAAGTACTAAGTCCGCCATTATCAGACATAAAGAAAATAATCGTGTTTTTCTCGATTCCTAACTCTTTTATCTTATCAAGCACTCTGCCAATATTTTCATCCATACTCTCAACCATACTGGCATATACCGGATTATCCTGCACTATCCGTTCTTTGAAATTCCCTCTGCCAAATGATTTCATCCAGGGTTTGTTACGGATAAATCTTTCCTCATCAGTATAGTTGAGGCTATCACGTTTCTTTTCATATTTTTCAATTTTTTCAGGTTTCCCGTTAAGAGGATTATGGACAGTATAAAATGACAGATAGAGCAGAAAAGGGTTGTTATGATATTCTTCAAGAAAAGAAATAGATTCATCAGCCAGACGGTCGGTAAGGTATTCTCCTTCGGGCCCGTCTTCTAAGCGGGGATTTTTATACGGACTGAAATAACCGTGCCGGCCATTGGGAGAACCTTTCTTCCATCCGCCTTTATTGATATCAAAGCCTTGGTGAGTTGGCCAGTAAACAGAGTCCTCACCAAGGTGCCATTTACCTGCAAAAAAGGTCGTGTATCCTGCTTCTTTAAGAGCTTCAGCAAGCGTTGTCTCTTCAAGCTCCATCTGATGTTTGAATGGTTTAGAAAGAAGTTTATGCTCACCCGTCTGGTTAGTCCATTGTTGCCTGCCCGGTATCCAGTCGGTCAGATCAATGCGGGCAGGATACTTTCCTGTCATAATGCTTGCCCGTGTAGGGGAGCAAACCGGACAGGCAGCATAAGCATTTGTGAAACGGATTCCTTCAGAAGCCAGTCTATTTAGGTTAGGAGTTTCGTGAAATGTACTACCGTAACAACCCAGGTCTTTCCACCCGAGATCATCAGCCAGGATAAAAACAAAATTGGGTTTTTGTGTGTCTTTGCCTTTGTTACTATCACAGGAGGCAAGAAAGGTGAGGAGAAAAAAGAAAACTATCCGGTTCATTTTGAATTGCTTTATTGTTCAAGGCTATATAATTTATTATTAAGTTGAATTTTAACCTGGTCAGGCACAGATTCAAGTTTTATGCTTTCCTTATATAAAGAAACGGCTTTTTGTTTGTCACCGGACTCTTCATAAATATTTCCAAGTAAGAAGATTGCATCTACATAACCCGGATTTTTTTTCAGAATTAATTTTAGTTCACCGGTTGCTTGTTTAGTTTGTCTGTTCTGATTCAGGAAAAATGCATAAGTATATCCGTACTTTAAATTGTCAGGGTAAGACTTGTATGCCTGCCGGCTGTATTCGATTGCCTTATCCGGATTCTCTTTAGATACGAGAATACTAAGATTATATGCAGAAACGGCAGATTCAGGATTTATTTCAAGAACTTTTCTTAGGTATTTAATTGCCATATCTGTTTTACCTGTTTCTGCAGACAGGAGTCCCATGTTAAGATTTGCTGCTTCATTTTCCGGGTCAATTTCAAGTGCTTGCTGCAAACTTCTTTCAGCATTGGCAGGGTCATTAAGTTGTGAATATACTATACTGCTGTTTATTAAAGGTTCAAGTGCCTGATCGTACAGTTGGCTGGCGGTTTCATATGAGAGGATAGCTTTATTAAGCTGACCCTGGTAATGGTAAAAGTTTCCCAGGTTGTAATGAGAACTCCAGTTATCGGATCGTGTAATCAGGGAATTTCTATATTCTTCAAGAACATTGTTAACAATTTGTTGTTCCTCTGTAGTGAATTGATTAATTGGAACAGCTGATAATGAAGATGCTGCTGCAAGCCTGACTATTCTGTATTTGTCTTTTGCTGCCTTGAGTAATTTTTTAATTACATCAGACCGGAGATTCGAAATCATAGCATTTGCTGCAGCTGATCTGACAAGCGGAGATTTATGATCAAGTTTCTTTTCAATAGATGTCCATTTATTTTCCGATTCACAACCGGCAAGCAGGCGGATCAATGATGTAGTAAAAACTGCATCCATCCTGTTGCTGTCCAATGCTTCCAGCATTTTATCCAGGTTGCTCCAGTCGTTCTCACGTGCGGCATTTATTAAACCGGCATTGTACAGTACAGGTGCCTGGTAATCATGTTCTCTCCATTCTCTCACAAATTTATCTGCCCATTCCGGACTCATATCATCATGACATAGAGTACATGCATTAGGTGATTCAAATTCGATAGTGGCTGAAGGCATTGGTGGTCTCATGGAGTGATCGCTTCTTACCATCCCTCCGAATTTAGTTTTAGGCATATGACAGTTTATGCACCGGCTACCCTCACTGTCAGCGGGATGATGAGTGTGTGCTTCCGGATAACTGACATTTTCTTTGTGGCAAGGCATACATGCCTGGTTTCCTTCGGCTACGGTTCCGTGATAACGATACCTGCCACTTGAAGTATGACAATGTATGCAGTCAAGCTGATCTGATTGAACACATTCACTTTGCATCCATGTGGTATAAGTGTAATTTTCACCCAGATCCCTGCCATCGGGATAAAAATCAGGATTTTCGAGAGTGATCAGATCAAAATGATCAAAAAATGTTTCTCCGGGTGGATAAGATGATGTAAGAGGCCTCATCTTAGCATGGCATGATGAACAGGAAGAATTATGCTGATCGTGAGTAAATGTTCTTGTAATAATTATTTTTAGGTCTTCGGGAATAACTCCTTCCCCGGCTTCTTCACAAACACGGATATGTTCTCCGCAAGGTCCATGACAAGTTTCACAGTTAATTCCGGCTTCATTCCATAAGGTATTATAGGTAAGTGTATTCATATTGAAATTAGTAGTCAGCTGACTGACATGGCAGCTATAACAGGTTGTATTAAAGGTGTAAAGAAAATCTTTCCAGCTAACTGCTTCATCAGGTATGTCATTGGTGAAATGACGAATTGCACTTTTGGGATTGTCGTACCAGGCTGAGTCGTTCAGATCATAAGCCAGGGGGAGTGTCTGCAAACGTCCTTTAGTAATTGGTGTAAGGAAATAATATACGTTTTTTCCTCCGAGCGCCCAGGTAGCGGTAAACCTGGTAAGTTGATCACCGTCTTTTTCAAGGCAAACAAGTGTGGTGTCTTCAATTATCATACGGTATTTTTTCCCTTCAATCAGAATATCTTGTTCCATAGAAGGGACTTCAGACTCAAGAAAGGATGCAGTTATTGGTTGCATTGCCTTTCCGTGATGGGAGTTAGACCACAGCTGGTAAAACTTCTCATGACAACTCCTGCAGCTTTGAGAACCGGTGTATTCATTAGGTTTTTTTTCCGGTTTTAGATTTTTACATCCTGACAAAGAGAGTACAATAATAAGGATTGTCAATGGTATTAAAAGCAAGAAAAATTTATTCATCATTCAAAAAAAGTTCAATCACAGGGATTTCAACATCGGGTTTTACAACCGGTAACATAAGGATAATATCCTTTTCTTTTAAGGATTCCTGGTAGGTGACATTATGCCTGGGTTTACCGAATTTGATTTCGGAGGCATCGTGTAAAAACTGAGCATATCTGACTTTACCGCCAAACCCTTTTAATGTTAATCTTCCCATAGGATAATCAAGCAGGTGTACATATAACCTGTTGTTTTCGGGGTTGTAGGTTAGCAGGCAATTATCGGGTTTCGGAAATTTATCAGGAGCCTGAGTACACCCGTAAATTGAGCGACTGTTGAATTTCATCCATTTGCCCATATCTTTCAAGCGGTCCTGAGCTCTGAAATCGAAGTTTCCCCTGGCTGTCGGTCCGACATTAAGTAAAAGGTTTCCTCCTTTACTTACTGATTCAATAAGCAATACAAGTAATTGTTTATTGCTTTTCCATGTAGCTTCGTCACGATAGTAGCCCCACGATCCGGAGAAAGTCTGACAGGTTTCCCATGGAATTTTTTTACCATTTATTTCCGGCCATTTTGAAACTTTATATTGTTCAGGGGTGGTAAAATCCCATCCACCTTCCATATCTTTCAGATCAAGCCGGTCGTTAACAATAATTCCGGGTTGCAACTCACGTACCATTTTAAGCAGGTTTTCCGAGTCCCAGTCTTTGTGCCCTTTTCCATGTTTTCCTGAGGGAAAGGAGTAATCCAGCCAGATAACATCAATCTTTCCATAATTAGTTAAAATTTCCCTAACCTGGTTTTTTAAATATTCCCGGTATTTATTCATATCCCTGCCTTTGTTCAGAATTGCATATTCGGCATCGGTTTTTGCACTTTGCGGATGATTCCGGTCAATAGTATAGTTGGGGTGGTGCCAGTCGATCAGGGAATAATAAAACCCGACTTTTAATCCTTCCGCTCTGAATGCCTCTACCCATTCTTTAATTATATCTTTATTGTAGGGTGTGTTTGTTACTTTATAATCTGTATATTTTGAATCAAACATACAAAAGCCTTCATGGTGTTTTGATGTTATCACAGCGTATTTCATGCCTGCTTCTTTTGCCATTTTCGCCCATTCATGCGGGTTGAACATATCCGGATTGAAAATATCAAAATATTTCTGGTATTGTTCGTCAGTGATCCGTTCATGTTTTTTTACCCATTCATGGCGGGCAGCCTGGGCATATGATCCCCAGTGGATAAACATTCCAAACCGGGCATCAGTCCACCACTCCATTCTTTTTGCTTTCTGCTCACCTGTTTCTTTTGGCAGTTGAGCATAAAGGTTCATGTTTAAAATGGCAATTAATATCAGGATAAGACTTTTGGGGAAATTTAATGATTTCATTGATATAGGTTTTAAGAACATTGCTTTGCAATTTAAGTAAAAAAATAGAAAATAAATAACTAAATATTTGTAACTAATCAGAACTTAATCAACCTGTACAACATCTCAATCTCTTCTTTCCACAATTCGTCGTTGGGTGTTTCAAGGATTATGGGTATTTCATTCATTCGCGGATCATTCATGATCATTTTAAAAGTATCTATTCCAATAAAACCTTTACCAATCTGATCATGCCGGTCGACCCTTGATCCAAGTACTTTTTTCGAATCGTTAATGTGCAAACCCTTCAGATATTCAAAGCCAATGATCTCTGCGAATTTTTGAAATGTATTTTCATAAGTTTCTTTTGTTCTCAGGTCGTACCCGCTGGTAAAAGCATGACAGGTATCAATACAAACACCCACACGGTTTTTATCTTCAACATGATCAATAATGAACCCAATTTGTTCAAATGTATAGCCCAGGTTTGATCCCTGACCGGCAGTATTTTCTATAACCGCTGTTACACCATTTGTCAGGGCAAGTGCCCAATTAACAGATTCAGCAATGGTTAACAGGCACTTTTCTTCAGATATCTGCCTTAAATGACTTCCCGGGTGAAAATTAAGACGGTCTAAGCCAAGTTGTTCGCACCGCTGCATCTCGTCAAGGAATGCATTACGCGATTTTTCCAGTCCTTCTTTTTCGGGGTGTCCCAGGTTGATAAGGTAGCTGTCATGTGGAAGGATTTTATCAGGAGTATAATCGTATTTTTCGCAATTCTTTTTAAAATCGCTGATATTTTCTTTGGTAAGAGGCTTAGAAAACCATTGCCGCTGGTTCTTTGTGAATAGGGCAAATGCTTTTGCACCAATTTTGTGTGCATTTAGCGGTGCATTCTCTACTCCCCCTGATGTGCTTACGTGAGCGCCTATGTATTTCATAAAATGTGTTTTGAAGTTAATCCTTTTATCCTGTATCTTTCACAACTGTGTTTCACCGTTAAATTTACGGAATGCATTAAACATGGCCAAAATATTTTCAATCGGCACATTCGCCTGAATATTATGGACTGAATTAAAAACAAAGCCACCGTTTTTTGAGAATATTTCACAATTCTCAAGCACCTGTTTTTCCACTTCCTGTGGTGTGCCGAATGCAAGCACTTTCTGTGTATCAACGCCGCCACCCCAGAATACTATTCGGTCACCAAATTGTTCTTTCAAATGGGCCGGTTCCATTCCTTTTGCATTTATCTGTACCGGATTCAGAATGTCAAAACCAGCTTCAATAAACATATCAATAAATGGTTCGACTGAGCCACATGAATGTTTAAAGATTTTCCATTCTGTATTCTTATGGATCCAGTTATTCATTTTTATATAATATGGAAACCAAAGGTTACGGAAAGTGTCTGCTGAACAAAATTGTGATGTTTGTGTTCCGAAATCTGCTCCGCAAAGCATCACAATATCAATACGGTTACCGATTACATTATAGAATTTCTGGAAGTTTCTCAGAGCAATATCAGTTTGTTTTTCAAATACTTCGTGAATATAATCCTGCCTTGTTACGGTAGAAATATACCATTCTGTTACATCCCGTATTCCTTTGGGGTGCTTTAATTGAACTGCAGGAACAAGTGCTATATCGCCAAGTCCGGTATTACCAAAATTAGCAACAAGAGCTTTACCTTTTTTATCTTGTTGGTTAACCTGGTTTTTCCAGAAAGCAAGTTCTTCATCAGTCACAATTCCAAATTCTTCAAGGTTATCTTTTGTATCAAGTTTGCTTTCGTCTATAGGATCCTGCCTCATTATTGCATCGTAAAAAAAACCGTCTGAAGGCATCCTGGCTGATGGATTAGCCGAAGTATCCCCTTCAGGATACATTAAATAATCACCATTTTTATCTTTTTCTACCGGGAATTTTCCGGGGACAAGAATTGTTTGTTCCCATGAAGTCTTAAATTCTTTCCAATTCTCGTTTGCGAAACCAAACATATTATTCTTGCCGGATAAACCAATTGTATCAATTCCCAGGATATCTGACAACTCATCATCAATTTCACCAAGCATCTGGTATGGATCGATCATTTTTACAGGAATGTCTTTCAATCCAAATGCACTTCTTAATTTGTATATGGGAAGGACATGTATTCCGGAGACAGGTGTAGAACCAAAATCCATTGGAATTCTATCAGGTTGATTATGCGAGAGAGCTGTTAGAATCCGTTTTTTTGAGTTCATAGAGTAACTTTCCGGTTAACTTTTTGTTACGAAATTTATTTTTTGCTAAGATCAAGAAGTTCTATTTTCCTGAATTCAGTGGAATGACTTTCTGCCTGGATTGCAATATGTCCTTCTTTTAATAATGTGCCTTCGGCAAGGGGAAATCCCTCAGGTAATTCCCCACCGATTTGTGGTTTTGTATAAGTCAATACGGTATCTCCCTCTAAAACATGATGAATTATACTGTCTCCCAAAACAATCATTTCTGCTGTTACCCATTCATTAGCAGGATAGGTTTTAGAGTTGGAACCGGTGCAATGATTTGTAATTAATTCTCCATTCATTACTATATTTGTCCCCGGTGTACAAACATTTGATGTTGTACGCTCATCATCACCGTATCCTCCAAGTAATTGTGCTTCAATTGATACAGGGAAATCCTGGTCTAACAACATGCTTTCTGCCGATTGACAATGCAACATTGCTCCATTGTTAAATATTCCCCATCCTGGTCCGCCGGGTACCTGTTCACCAACGAATCTGTATTCAACACGAAGCTTGTAGAAAGAGAACTTTTTCCTGGTTATCAGATGTCCGAATTCACCATTAAAACTTTCATACTGGTCGTAAGAGGCTTTAAGAATTCTATCTTCAACACGAAAAGTGTTCTTATAATTATCATTCAGTTCAAACCCGGAAATTTTTATATCCCATCCTGTCAGATCTTTTCCATTAAAAAGCCGGATCCATTCGTTTTCGATAACACCCTGATCGCTTACAACAGTAGGATAGATATCTGATCGTTTCAAATCAACCTGTTTTTTTACTACTTCAGGTTCAGGTTTGATATTTGATGAAAAACCGGGCTTTGCATACCAGTATGATGTCATAGCAAAATTGATTTTTGTTTTAGCCCAGTGCCACATTTCTATATCCGACTTAATTTTATGATTAAAAGGCATAGCATCCAGCGAGCGATAGCGCATATTGACAGTCATACCCGGATGAAAGTTCCCATTCCCGGCAGGCTGAGCGATGAACGGGTGAGAAAAAGTTTCAGGCCGGCACCAGGCATAGCCATAATAATCTTCGGTACCGGTTCCGATACATGAAGGGAAAATATCATTATCGACAAATATTTTTTCATCACCTTCGCCCCACCAGGCATCGGCAGTATTAAAAACTGTTAAAGCATCGCCGGCATATAGTCCCTTTCCTTCAAGTGTTACATAATTAACATCGAAGTGCCAGCTATCTTTTTGTTTCTCTTCAGGCAGGTAACTGCATAAATGATGGTATTCATGCCATGACGTTCCGAAATACATACTTGATCTGTTCCATGCGTAGTCAGAGATATGTACAGCAGCATCCAGGTTTATTCTTTGACTTCCATAGTTAATCATTTTCACAACACATTTTTCACGGAATGGCATAACCCACCGTGATATCATTAAACCATCCTGACTTACCTCGCTATACCATGTTTTGGATTGATAAATCTGATATCCTGTACCAAAAAAATCACCGATAGGACACCATACTGTTTGCCTGCCATCAAATGAAATGGAGAGCACAGTTGAGCGTAATGCCTGGTTGGTATCTATGGCATCCAGGTTGATCAATAATTTCCGAATAGCCTGATTTTTACTATCTATATTAATTATTAGTGTATCTCCCGGATACAGGATTTTTGATTCCGGAAATCTTTTTGTTTGACTAATATCAATCTCGGGATTTTTCAGGTTCTCTGCTGTACTTTTCATGGCAGATACTGCCCTGTTAAGAATCTCACGGGAGAAGCTTTCAACCTGAGTCCCTTCTTTATAGGTTCTATAGTTGATGTTATAATAAACACTGGGTTTACGACGTTTTTCACCAATTATTACCGAATCACATTCGTATGTAATCTTGCAATGTTTTGCATAGGGAAGGGGCAGGTAGAGGTTGTGTCCGCGCCTTTGGTAATCGGTTTTTGGAGACACAGAGGTGCTCAATGGTTCTTCTGCCAGCAATTCACCACTTAGTACTTTCAATACACTATCTTCAACAACCGGTTGCAATTCATAATCAATATAAATTCGCAGTGTTCCTTCTGAGGCACCTGCACCGGCAAAAGTCATCCAGTATCGTACAATGGCACCGGGTCCGTTAGAATCAAACAGCACAAATTCACGCCTTCCGTTATTTGTTTCCTCACGGATAAATTGTGTATAGTCACTGTTGGCAAACCATCCTTCCTGGTCAGCGCTGATACTTCTTTGGTCATAACTACTAAACTGTTTAATCGTATAAGAAGGTGCAGGGAACCAGGTTAGAGCTTCCCTGTCTGTCATTTCCTGTAGTAGCGATTCAAGGGTTATCTTTTCATTTGTACAGGAACTTAAAATTGCCAGGGCAATGATCAGGGCAGATTGAATTACATTTTTTTTCATGATTATATTTATTCTTCAGTAATATATTTCTGAGTGATTTTCCCGCTGTTTTTGTCTTTAAGGATCAATTTTATTTGTCCATCGGGCATGCGTTCTTCTTTTATAAGGAAATATTGACCATCTATCAACTTGTCTACATCATTTTTTTCTTTGGTTTGAGTTTCACCACGCCACACCGCCAGGTTAACTGGTTCCCATTTTTTAGATTTTACTGAATTGTAACAGGCATCCATAATAGCATTCACAATATATCCGTCATAGAATGTTTCAATGGGTTCTCTGTTTTCATCAATCGCATTAAACATATCCTGAAACATGTTTATGTACCCCATTTCATGTGCTTCATCACCAACCGGAAAGAGCCAGCCCACATCACTTCCGCTTTTCTCGGATACATATCCGCCTTTTGCTCCTGTTGTAAACATCTCAAAACCTGTTCTCATGAAATGATTAAGCCAGATTGTTCCTTCGGAGCCGGAAACTTCATCGCGAAGATCCATACCACCCTGAAATCCCCAGCTTACTTCAAATTGTCCTACCGACCTATTTTCATAACGAACAAGACCTACGCCATGATCTTCTGCATCAATAGGATGAACCAGTGTATCAGCCCAGCACATAACTTCAACAGGTCTGATATTTTTTCCGATAAAATTTCTTGATATTTCAATGCAATGGCAACCCAGGTCAATTATTGCACCACCTCCTGCTTTCTCATTATCCCAGAACCAATCGCTATGCGGGCCTGAATGAGTTTCTCTTGATCTGCACCAATTAACCTTTCCTATTGCCCCACTCCTCACAGATTCCAATGACTTTAAAGTTTTAGGTGGGTAGATAAGGTCTTCGAGGTAGCCTGCAAAAACACCTGCTTTTTCTACTATATCAAGCATTTCTTTTGCTTCTGCAGCATTTCTTGCAAGGGGTTTTGTACAGAGTATTGCCTTACCTGCTTTAGCTGCAGTTAATACTGCTTCTTTATGCAGATAATTAGGAATTCCTATCACAACAACATCTGTTTCAGAATCGTATATAGCTTCAGACATGTTGGTTGTCCATCTTGGAATATCCCAGTCTTTAGCAAACTGTTTTGCTTTTTCTTCATTCCGTGAATAGATCATATGTACCCTGTCCCTGCCTCTTTGATTGTGTAGGGCCATTGTATAAAACATGCCTATTAAGCCGGTACCAAGCATTGTGATTTTATGTTCTTTTATTGCCATGTTATTATTTTTTCTGTTTTTGTTTGGGTTAAATGTACATAATATTTTTATTCTGAAATGGAATCTGTTGGCTTTTTACTCTATGCAATTTTAACATTATAAATACTTTTTCCACCTCAGGGATAATTTGAAAAAATGGGTTGCGGCTTCTGTTGGTCTTAAACTATGGCTCGGGTAGATTCGCCTTATTCAGGGCTGATTTTAAATTCCGCACGGTAAGCCTCACCAGACTGAACGAGGCTTTCTATGTCGGATTCATTAAGTGTCATAATCTGTTTTACTTTCTGCAGATAATTATACCTTATAAAAATTCCGGGAGATGATTTTGATTTTTAACCTAAATAGCATAAATTTGAAAAGAAAGCAGTAGACCGAGAAAACTGCTAAACCAAACCTATATTATGTTAAGCAGACTGTATCTGCCTTATTTTGTTTTGGTTAACAAAAACAAAAACCTGTGGATAAAGCCAATATAACGGTAATAGGGTTGGGTTAGCAAGTAGTTATATGCGATTTTGGTATTTTATAACCCAATAGACAGTTTTAATATTTTTCGACATAATATTTAATAAATAGTTGCACTTTCGGACAACTTTTTTTATCTTTGTTTCATGGTCAAAAATCAGAAGTACAGGACTATCATCTTTTACAAGGACTATTTTCAAGCGTTCTTTTTAAAACAGGGAGATAAAGTGAAAGATAAAATAATCTGGACTTTTAACTTGATAGAGGAACTTCAAAGAGTCTCGGAGACCTACCTAAAACACATTGAGAACACTGACGGACTTTATGAAATCAGGGTACAGCTTGGAAGGAATATTTTTCGCATTTTCTGTTTTTTTGACCAAGGACAATTAGTTGTGTTAGCTCATGGATTTCAAAAGAAAACACAAAAGACACCAAAAAAGGAAATTGAAAAGGCACTTAAAATAAAGGAAGAATATGAAAACGAAAAAAAGTAACATAGTGACACTTGAACAGTTCAAGGATAAACACTACGGAAAACGTGGGACTACAAAACGTGACGAACTTGAAACCGGTTATAAAAATTTTAAGATTGGTGTATTAATTCACGAAGCTCGACTTGCAAAAGGATTAACACAAGAAGAACTCGCAGAAAAAGTTGGGACGACAAAATCCTACATTTCAAAAATCGAGAACAATGTTAAGGAAGTTCGGATTTCGACACTTCAAAAAATTGTTCAACTCGGTTTAGGAGGACAATTAGAACTTTTAATAAGATTATAAAAACTTTGATAACAAAAAAACCGCATATAACATCGGCTCAAAAACAAGCGGGAAGATAGTAATAAAATGAAATGAATCATAAGAAATAAACAATGTAACTAGTTGATACATAAGTGGGTTTAAATGCCCGCCAGTTTTTAGCCGTAATCGTTGATGCCGAAAACAATATCCCCATAGATTATAAAGTAACCAATAACAACGATTCAAAAGCCATGGGCAACATGCTCCAAAGAGCTAAAGCCATACTTAAGACCAATGATTTTACTGCACTCTATGATAAAGGCTACCACACAGGTTCGTAATTTATAGCGGCTAATGATTTAGGTATTGATGTTTTAGTAGCCATTCCAAAAACTAACTACACCAGGTACATGGCATAAAGCAAGAACATACCGTTTTAAGCGATACACTACTAAGGCTTGTATGGAATGTCCGGTAAAAGAAGAGTGTTCAAAAGCCAGGAAAGGT
>JAGGXD010000011.1 GCA_021163295.1 Bacteroidales bacterium | reverse complement strand
GGACCGCGGTCTTCAGGAAAAGATATACAAGTGTGTAACTGATACAATTAAACATCATAAGAAAGGAGCATAATATGCCGTTATATGAATTCAGGTGTCAGCAGTGTGACTATCTGTTTGAGCAGATCCAGGGCTATTCTGCCGACTGGCCTAACTGCCCGGTATGTGGTGGTGAGACCCAACGGATCTTGTCGCCGGCATCTGCACGGTTCAAGGGTAGCGGATTTCACTGCACGGACTACACCCATCATGGCAGAGTTCGTCATCATCACACCCGGATCAAACCATGAAACAGAAGTATCCATGGCCGGCGTCGCAATTGGATGAAAAAGACATGGAGATGCTCTATCATGAAAGGCAGAAGTCCGGTAAACCGATGACAATATTGATCAAGGAGGCGATTGATAAAGTCTATACAAAAAAAGAGGAACCCTAGGTTCTTCTTTTTAACTATCTAAGGATCAGTATTATTTATTGTTGTCTAAAATCGTTTCAACTTCAGCAATTATTTTTGAAGGTGTAGTATCCAGTGATTTTGATATTTTGAATATTGTATCCAGTGTCGGCCTCCGTTTGCCCCGTTCAAGCATACTGATGAATGTCCGGTCGAGATTACAATCGAAAGCGAGTTTTTCTTGGGAAATGCCCGCTTTTATCCTAGTGTCTCTAAGCACAATTCCGAAAGCCTGTTTTATTTCCATAGCAAAAAAATCCTTGACATATGCTATGAATAATGTTACAATATGTCTACGGACTATAGTCTATATAATTGGTTATTATGATATTTAGTCAAGGGAAGGAGTATGATAATGGAAAATGAAAAAAGGACGGAGAATGTTAAAGAAAGAATAAGCGAAATATCGAAATATATTATGGAGAACATAGCTCCAAAATTACCTGACAAGATAGTTAACCAGGTAAAATTGGAACTGGAAAAGATGATGGAGGTACTTTTGGAAACAAGACCGCCAAGATTTGTTGTATTAGGTCGACGTGGATCTGGAAAATCGAGTCTAATAAATGCAATATTTGGAAGTAATGTTGCAGAAGTTGGTTCTGTAAAAAGCACGACAGGTATTGGCGCTTGGTATGATTATAAAAATAAAAGGGGTAAAATTTCAATTCTGGATACAAGAGGTCTTGGTGAAGGTTCGCTCCCAGATAAAAAATGTACTGAAAAATCTGTAAAAGATGAGGTGTATGTTTCAATTGATAAGAGCCTTCCTGATGTACTGTTATTTTTATGTAAAGCAAAGGAAGTAGATGCTCGCATAGATGAGGATATTGAAAATTTAGTTGAAATAAAAATGTATCTTCAAAATAAGCATGGATATAATCCTCCTATTGTAGGAATAATGACTCAAGTTGATGAGCTTGATCCACCTGATGTTGTAGAACCACCTTATAGAGATTCAATAAAGTGTAAAAATATTGCTGATGCAAAAAAGATATTGTCAAAAAAATTAGAAGCTAAGTTTAAAGATGTTATTGAAGTGATCCCGGTTAGTGCGTATGTTCGTTTCGAGAATGAAAAAATTGTATACGATCGAAGATGGAATATTGACAAATTATTAGAATGTTTAATAGAGCGGATTCCCAAGAATGCTCTTCTAGAATTAGCACGAATAACACAAATAAAATCAGTTCAGAAAAAAATTGCAAATATATTGATTAGGAGTGCTGTTGGTATTACTGGACTTGTAGGAGTAGAACCAATACCAATTGCTGATTTACCTGTTATTACAGGAATACAGGTTAGTTTAATAATTGGTATTGGATATATTTCAGGTCGAAAAATGAGTAAGAAAAGCGCAATTGAGTTTATGACATCTATGGGTGTAAATGTTGGTGCAGCATTTGTCTTAAGAGAGATAGCACGTTCTCTTATAAAATTAATCCCGGGTGCAGGCAATGCTGTTTCAGGTACTGTAGCAGCAGCTTCAACATGGGCGATTGGAAAAGCAGCCATTGCATACTTTATTGATAAAAAAAGCCCAGAAGAAACAAAGAAAATATTTGAAATTGAAAAGAGAAATAGAAGAAAGAGTAAGGATAAGAATAACTAATACACTGGTTTAAGAAATACTTAATAAATATAACGATATATTTTTTATTGTTTGAAGAAATTATTAGTATTATTAGAATTGATAAAAAATGAAATACAACAAACTGATGCAATTTAATCGTTTCACATTTGGCCTGTTGGAAGTTGTCAACAGGTACATTGAAGAGGATAAACAAGTTACTGCGGATACAAAAATTAAAGAGTTATACGATGAAGATTTTGATGATTTCATCTGGGTATTATGTTGTATCGAAATTGAGCTTTTATATGGAATTGATATCCCTGAAGAAATTGCTACCAATATGAATCTAACCCTACTGGAACTGTCGATACAACTGAACAACCTTCCTGTTATCCAGGATGGGTATCAGCAGTTCTATATTTATAAGACGACGAATCTCCGGGATCGCATATTAACATATATGGCGCAGTTTGAAATTGAGGATGGAAATTATCTTGGAATTGG
>JAGGXD010000056.1 GCA_021163295.1 Bacteroidales bacterium | reverse complement strand
TATAACTTTCTCAATTCCAACTTGTGCAACACTGCAACCTATAAAGAGAACAGAACCTACAGGTGGTGTACATAACCCGACACTTAGATTCATTATCATAATAATACCAAAATGGATGGGATCGAGTCCGAGTTGCGAAGTTACAATAGGAAGAAAAATAGGGGTGAAGATTAATACTGCCGGTGTCATGTCCATAAATATTCCAACAAATAAAAGGATGAGATTAATAACAAAAAGGATTATGTATGGATTGTCGCTTATGGAAATTAATCCCGAACTCACCTCCTGTGGGATATTCTCAAATGACATTACCCATGAAAGTCCCATTGATGTGCCAACAAGAAGCATCACCATAGCAGTTATGCTAACTGTTTTTATCAGGATACCCGGCAGATCTTTCCATTTTACTTCCTTATAGATCATTGACAGGATAAGAGTATAAAGCACTGCCACCGCAGAAGCTTCAGTAGCAGTGAAAATGCCGGCAATGATACCGCCTATTACAATTATAAGAAGCAACAAACTTGGAATAGCATCCAGGAACCTGAATATACTTTCTTTGATGGTTGTTTTCTCTGACCTGGGATAATTTTTCCTGTATGCGAATGCTGCTGCAACTCCCATAAGTGCCAGACCGGTTAATATCCCCGGAATGTAACCGGCAATAAATAGTGCAGCAATGGATACTCCACCGCTTGCAAGAGAATAAACAATCAAAATGTTACTTGGAGGAATTACCAGTCCTGTTGTAGCCGATGTGATATTAACTGCAGCACTGAATGATTTATCATAGCCCTCTTTTGTCATTTGCGGATGCATAAATCCTCCGATTGCTGAGGCTGAAGCAGCTGCCGACCCTGAAATAGCTCCGAATAGCATGTTAGCCATAATATTCACAAATGCCAGTCCTCCCGGTAGTCGACCAACCAGAACTTTTGCAAAATCGATCAAACGCCTGGCAATACCTCCCTGGTTCATAAGCTGTCCGGCAAGTATAAAGAATGGTATTGCCAGTAAAGCAAAACTGTCGAGAGCTGTTGCTATTTGCTGAGAAAGTGTAGTAAATGCCGGGATAGGATCGATACTGATAATTATTGTCAGTGTCGCGGATAATCCGATACTGTAAGCAATTGGGACTCCTATTGCAAGGAGTATTAAGAAACTTAAAACAAGTACAGCTATTCCGATAGATTCCATGGTTTATCCCTCTTTCGATTTTGCCTTTTCAAAGAAAATAATTGTATTACTCACAGCGTAAAAAATCATCAATAACCCGCTTAAGGGTAAAACCAGATACACATAACCAAGTGGTAATTCAAGGGCGGCAGAAATCTGACCGAGATAAAACCTTGTGTAAACAAGCCATGTTCCGCCGATAACAAATATTAACAGTGCAAAGACTGCAATTAAGGAATTGATTACAACCTCGAGGTATTTTCTTTTTCTGAAATTGAGTTTTGAGGGAAGCAGGTCGATTGCCAGATGGATCTTTGTTCCGGTACCATATGCTGCGCCCAGCAATCCTACCCAAATGAGTAAAAATCCGGCAAGTTCATCGGTAAACGAACTGGGAGAATTAAATAAATAGCGACTGGCAACCTGCCATAAGACATCAAGAACCAGTAACGCCATTGTAATTGCGAGAAAAACATATAATATTTTATCGATTTTATTTCTCAATCTCATAATTTATTAAACAATACATTATTTAACAGAACGGATTCGCTGTATGTAACTATATAATTTTTTATTGGATTTATAATTGTCAGTTAACTTCTCAACTTTTTCGGCAAATAGTTTTTTATCCGGATAAATGATCTTTACACCCGCTTCACTAACTGCTTTCAGAGCCTCTTTTTCCGATTCTTCCCATAGTTCCCTTTGTAGAACCACAGATTCTTTTACAGCCTGATCAATCCATTCTTTTTCTTTGGAAGTGAGTTTGTTCCACGTATGTGTACTTATAAGCAGAATATCAGGAACAGTTGTATGTTCATTCAGGGAATAATATTTACAAACTTCGTAATGGTGCGACAGGTAGAAACTGGGAGGGTTATTTTCTGCTCCGTCCACAACGCCCCCCTGCAGGGCAGTATATAACTCACCCCATGAAATAGGTGTTGGTGACCCACCAAGGGCACGTACCATTTGTACAGCTGTATTGCTTTTCATAACTCTTATCTTAAGACCTTTAAGATCGTCAGGAGAATTTACCGGTTGTTCTTTTGTATAGAAACTACGACTCCCGGCATCATAGAAACACAATCCCCTTAACCAGTAATCTGTACCCTCAAGAAGCAAATCTTTTCCAATTTCTCCGTCCAGTACTTTGTAGGCATGTTCTTTATCTCTGAACATATAGGGTAATCCTAATACCCTGTAGGTTGGAACGAATCCTTCCATTACTGCAGTTGAGACTTTTGTCATATCCAGACTACCGATCTGAAGCAATTCAACACATGTTCGTTCAGGGCCCAGTTGTCCACCAGGATAGATCTTAATTTCCATCTTCCCTTCGGATATCTCTGAAACTCTTTTTGCCATGAATACCATAGCTTTATGCACGGGATGTTCGGTGTTCAGACCATGAGCAAGCTTAAGAGTACGATGCTTCTTTTCGGATTTGCAGCTTACAATTAACTGGGAAATGATAAAAAATATTATAACAAGCCGTTTATTGAACATAATTATACTTGATTAACCTGCACTAGAAATTGAAATAATTTTTGGCATTGAAATAACTTATGTCCTGAATCATTTTACCCAGGAGTTTTAAATCCTGAGGCAATTCTCCTTTTTCAACATCTTCACCAATCAGATTACACAGCACCCGGCGGAAGTATTCATGGCGGGGGTATGAAAGGAAACTCCGTGAGTCTGTAAGCATACCAATAAACCTGCTTAAAAGTCCCATGTTAGACAGACTGATTAGTTGTTGTTCAATTCCGTTTCTCTGATCCAGAAACCACCAACCGGATCCAAACTGGATCTTTCCCGGGATAGTTCCGTCCTGGAAATTTCCTGTCATAGAGGCGACAAGCTCGTTATCTTTGGGATTCAGATTATAAATTATTGTTTTTGTAAGCTTTCCCTTTTCTGCAAGACGGTTAAGGAAAAGTGACATTGATCGTGCTACCGGTTCATCACCTATGGAATCGAAGCCGGTATCCGGTCCTGTTTTATTTAACATCAGGCTGTTGTTGTTTCTTAATGCTCCGTAATGAAATTGCTGGGTCCATCCTTTTTCATAATTCATTATTCCCAGCTCAAGTAATAATGCTGATTTATATTTCCGTGTTTCATATGGGCCGGGAGTTTTCCCGTTTCTTACTTTTTGGAATATTTTCGATATTTCATCAGCAGTAAAATTCTCAGCATAGAAAGTGTCTATTCCGTGATCGGATAACTTACAGCCCATAGCGGCAAAAAAGTCATGCCTTTTTTTCAGAGCATCTAATAATTCTGTGAAGCTTATGATATCAAGTTTTGTTAATTCTCCAAGCTTATTGAGGTATTGATTATAAGTTACAGGATTTTCAATTGCCAAAACCTTATCAGGGCGAAAAGTTGGCAAAACTTTTATTTCAAAATTGTTAGCAGATGTTTTTTTATGATGTTCAAGATTGTCGATCGGATCGTCAGTTGTACAGATTATCTCAACATTCATTTTTCTCAGAAGGTTTTGGGTGGAAAAACCATCTGTGTTAAGAAGGGTATTACAGGTTTCATAAATTACTTTTGCAGAATCGGGGTTTAATAATTTATCAATATTAAAATATCTCCTGAGCTCCAGGTGAGTCCAGTGATATAAAGGATTCCTCATTGTATATGGCACTGTCTCAGCCCATTTCAGGAACTTCTCTTCATCGTTTCTTTCTCCTGTACAATAATCCTCAGAAATTCCATTAGCACGCATAGCCCGCCATTTATAATGATCACCATTTAGCCAAATTTGAGTTATTGTTTCAAAATTCCTGTCAGCAGCAATATCACCAGGTTGTAAGTGGCAATGGTAATCAATTATTGGCAGGTTTTTTGCATACTCGTGATATAGCTTTTCGGCAGTAGCTGATTGAAGAAGAAAATTCTTGTCAAGAAATTCTTTCATTTTTTATAATTTTTTAAATCTGACTAATGTAACAATAAATAGAATAATTCAGAAGGTTTTTTTAAAATAAGCAGGTATATATAGAATACAATGAAAAAAAAACTATCTTCACAATTTTTAGTTATATGATTGTTAAAATAAAGGGAATATGTCTTTGAACAACAAGGATTTACGTAATATTTTACTATCTGTTTTTTTTATTTTAAATTCATTTTTTCTGGCAGGACAGGAACAGGTTCAGGTTTCGGGAAGGGTTGTTGATATAGAATCCGGGGAATCTTTAATCGGGGTTAATGTTATTGTCAAGGGTAAACCCATGGGAACTGTGACTGATTCAAGAGGATTCTTTTATTTAAAAGTAAAGGCAGAGTTGCCATTGGTATTAAGATTTTCGATGATAGGATACAGGACCCATGAGTTTACTGTAGATGAGAATCCAAAATCCGGAGTCAGGATAAAGATGGAGGGAGAGACGTATCTGGGTGAAGAGATTGTAATTACAGCACCGGTAATAGAAGTTGAGCAAAAAACAATGCGGGAGGAAGTTTCTATTGAAATGATAGACGCATTAAGCATCAGGGAATCAGCTGCTGCTAATTATTTTGAAGCTATTTCAAATCTTAAAGGAGTGGATATTACTACCCAGAGTATGCAGTTTATTACTATTAATGCCAGGGGGTTCAATTCAACCAACAACATCAGATTTGCCCAGTTTGTTGATGGGATTGATAACATGGCTCCCGGAATGAACCTGTCAGTAGGAAATGTTGCCGGTTTGTCAGAATTGGATGTATCAAGTGTTGAATTTTTACCCGGACCTTCATCCGTTGAATACGGAGCTAATGCATTGAATGGAATACTTTTAATGACGAGTAAAGATCCGTTTATCCACCAGGGACTCAGTATGTATATGAAACCCGGAGTTAGTGATGTTGATGCCGGAAGTGATTATCCTTTCCAATTTACGGGTAAGCCATTGGTTGACATCGGATTGCGTTATGCAAAAGCTGTTAATGATCGTTTTGCTTTTAAGATAAATGCTTCTATTATGAAAGGAGAGGACTGGTATGCAAATGATACTTCAAATATCCGGCCCGGAAATATTCACTGGGAATATGATCCGGGTCATGATGCACTGAATAAATACGGAGATGAGATCACTCAGGAGATGCCAATTGGCGAAAGTAACAAGAATATTATTGTTACCCGAACGGGATACAGGGATAATGTGTTAGTAGATAATAATGTAAAAAGCCTTAAATTTTCAGCCTCTTTGCATTACAAACTTGGAGAAAAAACAACTGCAATTTTACATGGCAACTATGGTAATGCTACAACAGTTTACACCGGTGATAACAGGATATCATTATCAGGTTTCCGGATTTACCAGGGGAAGGCCGAAATTAAAGGGAGTAACTTCATGATTCGGGGATATGGCACAAAGCAACAATCAGGTGATACATATGATACCAGGTATCTTGCTTACAACCTGAACCGGCAATATAGCAGTGATAAACAATGGTTTTTTGATTACTACAATGCCTATGCCGGAAATCTGCGTAGATTTGGCGTTCGCTCCGGTGATTATAAGTTAGCCCGGGCATTTGCTGACAGGAACAGGCTTGAACCCGGTACAACTACTTTTGCGACAGAAAAAGAAAGATTGATTAGTAGTACTGATTTTACAGATGGTGCACGACTTATTAATAATTCCAGTCTTTTGCATGTTGAGGGTAACTATAATTTCAAAGAATTGGTTCCCCTGGCTGACATTGAGATAGGATCAAATTACCGGTTTTACGATCTTGCTTCTGAAGGATCAATTTTTCCTGATACAGCGGGTAATGATATTACTTTCTATGAATATGGTGGATATATAAAGGCATCAAAGAAATTTCTGGATGAGGATCTTTCTGTGACAGCTTCAGCAAGATATGATAAAAGTGAAAATTTTAATGGTCACTTTTCCCCACGTATCTCAGCTTTATATACATTCAGGGAAAAACACAATTTCAGAGCTTCATTTCTGACAGGTTACCGTAACCCCGGTGCGAAAGAGCAATTTATAAATAAAGATATCGGACCTGCCAGATTGCTTGGTGGGTTGAATGAATTAGTATCGCCATACGATCTTCCGACAAACGGGATTTTCAGGAAAAAAGTTTATGAATTCAATGATGCGGTTGATGCCGACCAGTATTCTGTGCTTAATCCATACAATGGTGATCAGGCGATACTTAAGAATATGGATATATTAAACGAAGGAATTGTTGAGGAAAAAGATATTGGAAACCTGCAACCGGAAAAAGTTATTTCATATGAGTTTGGGTATAAGACAAAATTGGTTGATAAACTTTTTATAGATGCTGTTTATTATCGTAGTACATACGAAAATTTTGTCGGATATGCTGAGATTGTAAAACCACGGACAAGTCCTGATATTGACCTTTTTACAGCAGCTACTCAGGTTAATAATTTTACACAGAGCGAGATTTTCTATATTTATTCCAATTCGCACGAGAAAGTTACAATCCAGGGTATTGCTGCAGGTGTGAAGTATCTTTTCCCAATTGGCGCTGTTATCAGTGCTAATGCTACCTGGTCAAATCTCCAGACCGAGATAAACGATCCGATTGTCCCCGGTTTTAACACACCGGTATTTAAGTCGAATGTATCTGTTTCGAATCGCCGGCTGGATCAATTAGAAAATAATCCCGGATTTAAAAATGTCGGATTTAATGTTACCTGGAGATGGCAAAGCGGAATTGACTGGGAAAGTCCTTTTGCCAGTGGATACCTTAAGCCGGTTAGTACTTTTGATGTTCAGGTATCTGTCCATTTTGACCGGCCTCAGTCAACACTGAAGATGGGGGTATCAAATTTCTTTGATATCCTCTACACAAACTCTTTTGGGGGAACCCAGGTAGGTTCATTCTATTACGTTTCATTTACAATTAATAACTTGTTAAACGGTTTCTCAAAAATATAGAATAATGATTAGAAATCTGATATACTTAATATTATTTAGTTTTCTTGTTTCATGCAGTTATGAATTTCCGGTAGCCGACGAGGAATTTTCTTCCGGAAATATTGATTTGACGACTTACATTGCTGTAGGAGATAATTATTCCGCAGGGTTTATGAATGGTGCATTATATACCAGTGGACAGGAAAAATCTTTCCCTGCTATCCTGTCAGAGCAATTTACTAAAGCGGGCAGTAATAATAATGAATTTCTGCAACCGGTAGTTTCTTCCGAGAATGGCTATAATCCAATTGCTTCAGAACCGGCTCATTTCTATGGTAAATGGATTTATAAATTCAGTAATGTAACAGATGAAGATCCGATTTTACGGCTTACACCGGGTGAACTGCTAAAACCCTATACAGGGGAAAAGAACAATATCAATAATTTTTCAGTGCCTCTTGTTAAAAGTTTTCAGCTTGAAAGGACTGATTTAACAAATAATATTTATTATGAAAGGTTTGCAAGTGATCCTGGAACAGGGACTCTGCTAAATGATATCAAGTCAGCCAATCCTTCATTTTTTACTTTATGGCTTGGAATGTATGACGTTTTAAATTATGCAATGTCAGGTGGTAGTAGTGGTCAGGTTGATCCACCTTCCGATCCTGAGCAGATTCAGGAATATGATATGACCCCTGCTGATGTTTTTGAGGAGAGTATATCTGATATAATTGGTCGATTGCTTGAAAATCCTGAAACAAAAGGTATTGTTGCCACTTTGCCCTATATATCTGATTTGCCGTTTTTCTATTTCAGGCAATACAATTTTATGCGTCTTGACGGTTCTAAACTATCGCAAGCCAGGAGTTTTACGAAACCGTTTAACCTGGCAGTTATTGCACATAACATGGAGCCGGATAATGAAAAAAGACCAATGATTGACTTTAATGATAATGGTGCTACTCTGTACCCGCAGCCCCTGGTTGTGGTTGATGGTTCGTTATGTGATGCAGTCTATCCTGATGGTAGTACGTTACCAAAAATAAGACAACTGACTGAAGAAGAACTGGTGCTTTTTACTATTTCCGAAACGAAAGTTAACAAGGGTGGTCTTGGTTCAATAATTCCCGTAGGTGAAGAACTTTATTTAACTAAAAACCAGGTTCATGAACTCCGGACCAGGATTGATTCGTATAACCAGGTAATTAACGCTCTGGCTGACGAGTATAATGGCAGACTGGTTGTGGTAGATTTGAATTCAATAATTCATGAAATTTCGATTACAGGAAAAATAGATGCCTGGGGACAACTTACCACGCAGGAACAATTTGATTATAACGGAGTACCGCTTGGAGCAAGATTAGGATATAACTCAATCTTTTCACTAGATGGCCTTCACTTCAATCCCAGGGGTAATGCGTTTGTTACCAACCGGTTTATCCAAAAGATGAATGATAATTTTGGTAGTAATATTCCGCTTGTTGATGTTAACCAGTTTGTTGGGAACACAGTTGAGGAATAGTTCGCTTCGCTCACGTCAAGAACGCCTTCAGCGCATTCTGGCAGGTCTTCTTCTTACTTCTTCACTCTCCGCTTTCTTCCTTTCAGCTTCGAACTTCAAACTTCTATCTTTTGCCCTCTTTTCTCACATCCTATCTCTCAATTCTCATCTCTTCCTATTTCTTCGTTCATCCACAGTGAAATATGCTCCTTTGTCGCATTTCATGTGGCAGGCCTTTAAAAAGTGGAAATATAACTTGGTATTTATAATTTTTTTTTATAATTTGCTAATGATTTAGTTTTAAACCATAAACCTGCGTCTCAAAAAATAGTTTATTCCGGTTAAAAACCCGGTAACAGATATATGTAATAGAATAGCAAATAAAAAACTATATTTTATGTGCCATTGTATTCATAAGCCACGTAAAGGCATTTAAATATGCCCTGCACCTGATATTCTACAGTGCAGGGTAAAAATATAACTCTAAGTTCAAAACCATCTTTAAAATTTTCCGTTATGAAAAGAATAATTCAAATATTTTATTTGTTTTCTACCTTGTTTATGGTAGTAGTAACGGGTTGCCAGAAGGAACCTCTGAAAGCAGAATATAAAGGTATATCTGTAGAACAAAATGGTATAGCCATTGAATTTTGTTTGCTGAATGAAAAAGGCGAACCGGATACTGTTTTAAAGGAAGGCGAGAATTTTAAATTTTTCCTGGCTATAACAAACAATGTTGAGCCGGATACATCAATGTATATTGTTAGTGAATTCCTGAGAAATCCGGATCTTTTTATGGTTTTCAGTAGCGCAGACGACACGATAGGAAAACCTGTAGGATGGAATGGAATGTATAAAATATCAGATTGTATAAATCAAATATACCAGGGAGAAAAATGGAGTTTTGAAATTCCCTGGCACGAAACCCGTGGTACGGAAGAGCCTTTTGATGGGAATAATTTAATACGCGTTCTTCAGCATTTTTTTTTTGGGACTTAACAGACCATTTTTACCTAAAGGGAAGTATTATACGAAGTTTACCCAGGTATTCTGTTTAGGTAGGCATCATGATTCTCCTGAATTTAAGAGAGAACCTTTTGTATATACTGATACTTTAACATTAAAAATAAACTTTGAAATAAAATAAACATTAAAAACAAATTATTATGAAAAAGTTATTTATCTATCAATTTATTATATCTATCTATCTATCTGCTTTTAGCAATTAATGTAACGGCACAAGTTACCTCCAATATTTATTCTGAGAAATCAAAGGTCTTTGATTTATATCCCCAGTTCAATCAACTTCGCATGATAGCCCCCGAAATAATATTGCCCGGTTTTGATATCAACCGCCTTCTGGAAGAAGACGAGGCGGTAAAAGACAAGGATGTGCCATACCGTTTTGGTAAAGGGTTTGATGTAAACTATTCGCTTGCCGATGGTAAATGGACAAAAGTTGATAGCGGCAGGGTCTGGTTGATGAAAGTCACTTCACCCGGGGCATATTCCATTAATTTTATTTTTAATGAGCTATACCTTCCTGACGGTGCCGAATTGTATATATACAACGCCGACGGCAGTATGGTTTACGGACCTGTAACATCAAAACAGAACCTGGAGAGAAGATTGTTTCTCACAGATATTATTAAAGGAGAGAGTGCAATATTATATTTATATATGCCTGAAGACAAAGGTGTAAATACAAAATTGGTAATTTCAAGAATTGTTCACGGTTATAAAGATTTATATGCCGGCTTGTTTGAATCTACTAAAGGGTTAGGTGATTCCGGGGATTGTGAAGAGGATGTTGCTTGTTATCCTGACTGGAGTAATGAATCTAATGCTGTTGCATTAGTTTTTCTTGCGAACGGTGACTCAATATGTACCGGCTCATTACTAAACAATACTGCACAAGATTTTCGCGCTTATTTTTTAACGGCATTTCATTGTATTGATGTAAATCTAAATGGTTCAATAAGTGCTACAGAAAAAAGTAATGCCGAAAACTGGATGTTCAAATTCCATTATAAAAAAACAAGTTGCGATGGTAGTGAAATTGCGAGTACTACAACATATAACCATGATAATTTTAGGGCTGCATGGAATACTACCGATTTTGCCCTTGTAGAACTGGCAAACTCACCTTTGTATAACACCTGCCTTTCATTCCTGGGTTGGGACAAAACCGGATCTACACCAACTGAAGGAACAGGGATTCATCATCCCATGGGTGATGTAATGAAAATATCATTTGATAATAATCAGCTATTTGAAACAACAATATGGCAAAATTCCGGGTCAAATCATTGGAGAGTTATTTGGGATATTGGAGCCACGGAACCTGGATCCTCAGGCTCACCCTTATTTGATCAGAATAAAAGAGTTATAGGTCAGTTAAGTGGTGGTTGGTCTGAATGTGACGGCAGTGATATGCGTGACTGGTATGGATGTTTATATCGTTCCTGGACAGGAGGGGGACATGATACAACCCGCTTAAGCAGTTGGCTTGATCCAATTGGTGGATACACAACACTGAACACAATTCGTTATTTACCGGAAATAACAGGTCCTGATCTTGTCTGCATCTCCAATGCTACCTACACCCTTCATAACCGTCCGCCCGGTACAACAGTAGCCTGGACGCATAACAGGAGGAATCTACAATATGTAAGTGGACAGGGAACAGATAACTATATGGTGAAAGCAAACAGCAATGATGCCAGATCAACCGGTTGGGTCATGGCTACAATAACCGGTTCTTGTGATATCCCTGTATTGCAAAATAGTTTTTGGGTAGGCAGGCCCGGCACCCCGGTTACAACTCCCGATGGGGATCCCCCGATTGAGGTGTTATATGGAAGTTCATTTATGGTCAGACTTTTTGCTTCACAAACACCGGGGGCAGAACCCACAACAGGTGAATGGGTAGCGATGGGAAGTATTGTTCCCACAACACCAACATCAGGAAGAAGCTGGTGTTACTTTAACGCAAATTCGTTTGGCTACGGTCAATGGCATGTTTATACTTCCAATAATTGCGGGATATCAGATACATATATCGGCTCGGTAATTGTTCCCTGGTGGAAATTCGGAATGTCACCAAATCCGGCAGACGATTATGTTGAAATTACAGCAGAGAAAAAAGAATATGATACCAAAGGTATTGTCAGTGATAAATATGAAGTAAAAATACTCAATAATCTAAAAAGTGTGGTCTATGAATCGGCAAAAACGAATCAAACTTCACTGCGGATCAGCACAAAACATTTCATCAGCGGTACATATTTTGTTTATTTTACAGCAGGGGAACAGAAGGAAGTAAAACAATTGATCATAATTCATTAGTTTGCCTTGTGAATGTAATTTAGTTTTGTAGCCAATGATATTTAACTGGTCAGACTGCTTCTTACTCGTAACGCGCTTGCCCTCCGTAGCGAAGCGTAGGTGGGTAATCCGTAACACTCATAACACGTCTGCTCCATGAAATCAGACTCTGCCAGGAACGCCTGCGGCGCACTCTGGCAGGTCTTTTTCTAACTTCTTCACTTTTGCTCTCATCTTTCATCTCTCATCTCTTCTCCTTTTCTCCTCTTCGCCCCCTCTCCCTTTCACCTCTTCTCATCTCTGATTTCTCATCTCTTCCTACTACTTCTTTCATCCTTAAAAAAGTGGGAGTAAAACTTGGTATTTATTATTATTTTTTATAATTTGCTAATGATTTCTTTTTAAGCCATAAACCTACGTCTCAAAAAATAGTTTATTACGGTTAAAACACCGGTAATAACTTATATGTTTTAGAAAAGTAAAAATCTAAGTTCAAAGAAAACTTTTATTTTATATTATGAAATCAAAAGTAATTCTTCTATCCATCTTAATCTATTTTATTAGCGGCAAATTAGTATTTGCTGATAATGTACCCGTAGAAACTGCGAAAAAGGTTGCAAAAACGATCTACTACGAAATGGTACCATCTTCACTTAAATTAATTCCGGAAGATTTTATCATTTCTGAAGTATTTACAACTTCACAAAACGAAACACCGTTATACTATATTTTTAACATTGGTAATGAAAACGGGGTTGTTATAATTTCCGGACAAGATAATGTTACTCCTGTTCTGGGTTATTCTTTTAAGGGCAGATATAAAGAAACAGGACATTCACCTGCTTATATTGACTTTATGAAACATTATGAGGAACAAATAATTTATGCAATTGAGAAGAACTTACAACCGACAGATGAAATAGCTCAAGAGTGGGAAAGGCTGGAAAAGGGAGAGATCAATTCTCAAAAATCTTTACTTACTGTAAATCATTTAACACAAACAGAATGGGGTCAGGGTTGTTATTATAACGAAGAATGTCCAGAATGCGATTACCCGGAAGAATGTCAATGCGGACATACTTTGGTTGGATGTGTTGCCGTAGCCATGGGACAGGTTATGAAATACCATGAATATCCTGATTATGGTTACGGAGATACGTCATACGTTTGGTATGGTAATCACGATGTTGATTTCGGAGAAACTAGGTATTTATGGCAACAAATGCCAGATGAGTTCATAGGTCTTCACAACCATAATGGCCCCACAGCTTTATATCATTGTGGAGTAAGTGTAGGGATGCGATACGGAGAATACTCAAGTGGAGCTTTAACTTCAGACGTTGTTTACGCTCTTAAATACCATTTTAATTATGCGGCAAATGCAGAATACAAAGTGAAAGATGACTATATAGAAACAACATGGATAAATATGCTGAAAGATGAACTTAACGCGGGACGTCCAATGGTTTACAAGGGAGGAGGCCATGCCTGGGTATGTGACGGTTATGATAATTATAACAGATTTTGGATGAATTGGGGATGGGAGGGTATGGATAATCAGTGGTACACTTTAGATGACTTAACGCCTGATGAACATGGCGGCAACTATGGATATGATCAAGCTGCAATTTTTGAAATACAACCACCCGGTTACGCTGTTTTGCCATATAGTACAGGTTTTGAGAACGGTCTGGACAAACATTGGATTGTAAGAGATGATTCCGATTACGGGCGGATACGTCTGACAACAAGTTATTCACCACATTCGGGTAGTTGCCATTTAATAATGGATGTGAGTTCAAATGGTAATTTTAACACTAATGAAGCCTTATTGCACCTTAATCTTGGAGGCGAAACGAATGTTGATCTTGAATTTTGGTGGAAAGAATTCGGTGACGAATATCAACCCGCTGATGGTATATATTTTTCTGATAATAGTGGAGGAAATTTTTCTAAAGTGTATAATTTAAGCGGTAATAACGGCAACTGGCAAAAAGTCATTCTTGATGTTGACCAGTTGGCTAATACTCATAATTTATCCCTGACAAATGAATTCGTTATTAAATTTCAACAATATGATAATTATCCCATTCCATCAGATGGTTTCGCATTTGATGATATAAGTGTAAGTGTATCTTCCGGATATGATCCACCTCCTCAACCGGGTTATATTTACGGACCTTATGAGCATTGCACTTACGACATAGAAGAGTATTATATTATGACTGTTCCCGGAGCTACTTCCTATGAATGGTTTGTAACTCCACCGGCAAGAGTATTTGGTTCAGGAACCAATGTTGATGTTTTTAGCCATATGTCAGGTTATTATACTCTAAAAGTTAGGGCGATTAATTATTGCGGATCCAGTGATTGGAGAGAAAGGGAAATTTATATAGAAGATTGTGGATATTTCATGTTAGTTCCCAACCCGGCAAATGAATACTTTGATGTTATTATCGATGAAGAAAAATTATTAGCAATAGATAATTCTTCCGAATTAGAAGAATTTGAGATCAAAGTCTTAACGCAAAAAGGTACTTTAAAGATAATTCGTTTAACAAAAGAGTGTGTATACAGATTTAATACAAAAAATTTACCACCAGGTATTTATATTGTACAATTGAAATATAAAAGCAAGATTTTCTTAAAACAATTAATCATTCAACATTAACAGTCAGACATTTTAGCTTATTACACCGGTTAAATTTTAAAATTTAATTTTTTATTGTAAGATGATAAAACCAGGTAAAATT
>JAGGXD010000264.1 GCA_021163295.1 Bacteroidales bacterium | reverse complement strand
TTTCCCGGAAAAAATTCATTAAACTTTGAATCTTCTGCAACCGCTTCAAAAGCGGGCTGACTTTTTACAAGATTAGCATACCTTCCCCTGGCATTAGCCGGCAGTAAAATAAACTGCTTCAAATCTTCAGGTAGTGAAAGTTCACGTTGAGTTTTGGATTGTTGTTTTTCCACCCCTGATCTTGAATGAGAAAGACGAGTAGTTATACGCAGTAATACCGGGACACCCAGCTTCTCTGATAATTCAAACCCGGTATATGCCATATTATATGCTTCCTGCTGATTCGAAGGTTCCAGAATCGGGATCATAGCAAACTTTCCATAAAAACGGGAATCCTGCTCATTTTGTGATGAATGCATTGAAGGATCGTCAGCTGAAACCACAATTAATCCACCATGTACACCTGTAATTGCTGAATTCATAAAAGGATCGGCAGCAACATTTAATCCAACATGTTTCATACAAACCATAGAACGCTTGCCGGCATACGACATCCCTAATGCAGCCTCCATGGCTGTTTTTTCATTAGCCGACCATTTACGCTGTATTTCCTTTTCAGCAGCTTCCTTCGAATTCTGAATATATTCCATAATTTCGGTGGAAGGTGTTCCGGGATAACCATATATACCTGACATCCCGCCATCAATGGCACCCTGACCAATAGCTTCATCGCCAAGTAACATTAACCTTTGCATATTGATATAAATTTAAGTCAAAATAGTGATCAAAAATAATAATAAAATAATTGGAAAAAATTATTGTAGATATGTTATGAAACTATTGGCGAAAGATGGTAATGAGGTAATGTGGTGATGTGGTAATTTTATTTCAAATTGTTTTATCAAAACGAATCATTTTTTTACAAATTTAAGATTCATTTCTAATATTAAAAAACGTTAAATAATTTTCATATCCGGTTTGTCTGATTATAATTATTAATTTTAATGACTTATATTGCCAAAATTTCAACCATAATAATGAAGCATTTTTTTATCATGTTTTTCCTGCTTTCAGGGTTTTTCCTGTCATCTGCACAGGAGGGGGAATTGCTTCAACTTTCAGGAATGGTTTACAATAAAAATGCCGAACCGGTTAAATTTGCTCATATTATTTCCAGAAGCACTCATCGTGGAACAATTACTGATGCAAACGGTCTTTTTACGATAATAACACATAAGAATGATACTATCCTGTTTTCATGTATGAGTTATAAACCCACCTATTATATTGTACCGCAGGAATTAGATAATTATTACTACACGATTAATGTGGAAATGGAACATGATACGATTTTGCTCGAAGAGGTTATTATCCTTCCCTGGAAAACTTATGAAGAGTTTAAAGAGGCATTTCTTAGTTATAGAATACCTGAAGGTGATTACGAATATGCATTGAGAAATATCGCAATTATACAGGTACAGATGAAATTCGACGATACACCCTACCCTGGTGTAGCGTATAAGCAAGCTATGAACCAGCAAATACAGAAAACCATGACTTATGGTCAGTATCCAATAAATAATCTTCTAAACCCAATCGCATGGGCTAAGTTCTTCAATGAACTTAAGAAAGGGAAGCTGAAAAGGTATGTCCCGAAGAAAGAAAAAAAACCTAAGGTGGACTATTAGGACCAGGTCAAATGTCAATTGTGGAGATGAGAAGAGGTGAAGAGGATTAGTAAACGAGGGTACGAAGGAACGATAGAATGATTGGACGAATTTGTGCAATTTATTACCTGATATTTAGTTATAGATAAGAGTAATTGCTTCCTTATATCAAAATGAAGAATATCAGTGTAATCTTATTACTTCTTATATCATATCTGGTTTCAGGACAGCAGAATTATCTTCTTAATGGTGTTGTTCATGATACTACCGGTGGGGTTGTACCATATGCAAATATATATGCTGAGGGTATAAATATTGGAACTTCAGCAGATTCAGCCGGATTGTTCAGACTTGTACTGGAAAATAATAAATATTACACCCTGGTTATTTCAGCCGTTGGATTCACTAATAAGAAGCTAAATATATCTACCTTTTCAGGCAAAGGCAAAACTATTAGTCTTGTACTTAAATCTTCAAGTAAAGAATTAAAAGAGGTTGAAGTGTATGGAAGTCGTAAGAATCCGCCGGGCTTTATTCAAATCGACATAAAAGATTTTCATGTTCTTCCTAATACTTCCGGTAACATTGAATCTGTACTTAAAACCATGCCAGGTGTATCATCTTCAAATGAATTAAGTTCCCAATACTCAGTAAGAGGTGGAAATTTTGATGAAAATCTTGTTTATGTTAATGATATTGAAATTTATCGCCCTTTTCTTGTGAGGTCAGGTAAACAGGAAGGGCTAAGTTTTGTAAATCCGGATATGGTTTCTTCCATTCAATTCTCAGCCGGGGGATTTGCTGCTTCATATGGGGATAAAATGGCATCGGTACTTGATATCAGGTATCGAAAACCAACAGAATTTTCAGGATCTTTTTCTTTTGGTCTCCTTGGCGGATCAGCACACATTGAAGACAGATTGGCAAATAATAAGTTAACATATATTACAGGTTTCCGGTATAAATCTAATCAGTATCTTCTAAATACTTTTGATACAAAGGGTGACTACAAACCCTCTTTCACTGATTTACAAACTTATGTTAATTATAAAATAAGCAAAAAATGGAACATTGGTTTCCTGGGGAATATTGCCATGAATTCCTATAAGTTTGTTCCTGAAAACCGGCGGACTTCATTTGGAACTGTGAAAGATGCGGTTCAATTGTTTCTGGTTTATAATGGCCGGGAAGTTGACAGGTTTAATACGATAAACGGGGCCGTTTCTGCTAATTACCGGCCAAATGATAAAATTGAGATAAAGAATATTTTTTCAGCTTTTAACACAAGTGAACAGGAAACCTTTGATATTGAAGGTTTCTACTCATTAAATGCTCTTGACAGAGAAATTGGGTCAGAGAATTTAGGGGACAGTATTATGAATATCGGAATTGGTCATTTTATTGACCATGCAAGGAACAACCTGGATGCAGCAGTATTATCAATATCTCAAAAAGGGCAATATAAATCAGGCAAAAGTATTCTTGAATGGGGTTTGAAAATAAGACGTGAGATAATAAACGATCAGATCAGGGAATGGAAACTTGTTGATTCAGCCGGATTTTCCCTACCCTACTCTGATGAAAATGTGGAACTGGCTGAGAGCAGGACAATAAACAACAAGTTATCTTCAGCCAGGTATACTTCATATTTGCAACATAACGGATTTTATTTCATTGGTACAACAGCAATACAGGTTATTGGTGGACTGCGATTTAATTACTCGGACCTGAATAGTCAATTTCTAATAAGTCCCAGGGTTATTATCCGCCTGGAACCTGCCTGGTTAAAAAACTGGAGATTCCACCTTTCAACAGGAATCTATTATCAACCACCTTTTTATAAAGAGTTAAGGACTTCTGATGGATCTGTCAACAGGGATATTGAAGCTCAAAAGTCAGTTCATTATGTTGCAGGTAGTGAATATAATTTTACTGCATGGGAACGACCATTCCGGTTTACTACCGAAGTATATTATAAGAAACTTGATCAATTGATTCCATATTTCATTGATAATGTACGCATTGATTATGTAGGACAAAATATGGCCAATGGTTCTGTTACAGGGATCGATTTGAAAATCAATGGCGAGTTCGTGGATAATGCTGAATCATGGGCCAGTTTATCCATAATGCAGGCCCGGGAAGATATTGAAAACGATTCATATTTTAATGAAAGCGGTGAAACAATCTACCCTGGATCCTATCCAAGACCAACAGACCAGCTCTTGAATTTCTCTCTATTCTTTCAGGATTATTTTCCTGGTTACCCAACATACCGGGTTCACCTTATAATGCACTATGGAACAGGATTGCCAACTAAACCTGCTACTACCGAACGGTTTGACCAGTATTTCAGAATGCCGTCTTATCGCAGAGTGGATATTGGTTTCTCAAAAATTTTTTCAGCAATGGATAACCCCGGTTTAATGAATGGTGTTTTCAGACACCTGGAAACAATCCGGATCGGTGCAGAAATTTTTAATCTTTTAGATATCAATAACACTGTTTCGTACATATGGATCAGGACAGTAAACAACCTGGATAATGTTTCAAACCGGTTTGCTGTCCCTAATTACCTTACCTCCAGAAGGTTGAATTTCAGGGTGTCGGTACGGTTTTAAGTAGCGCAAAAATGACTATTTTTGTTGAAAATTATTTTATTCGAAAATTGCTTAAATTAGTTTATTTACAAGTATTTAACACATTAATACAATACAATTTATGAAATCACAGGATTACATGGACCGTGAAGAAAAATTCGGGGCTCATAATTACCATCCCCTCCCTGTTGTTCTTGAACGTGGTGAGGGTGTATATGTCTGGGATGTTGAAGGCAAAAGATATTACGATTTCCTTTCAGCATATTCAGCAGTAAATCAAGGACATTGCCATCCAAAGATAGTTAATGCACTTGCTGAACAGTCAAAAATCCTTACCCTCACTTCCAGGGCATTCTATAATAATGTTCTGGGTGAATACGAGGAATTTATCACTAATTATTTCGGGTATGACAAGGTTTTACCTATGAACACAGGTGCTGAGGGTGATGAAACAGCAATTAAGCTTTGCCGCAAGTGGGCATATCAGAAAAAAGGAATTAGTGAAAATGAAGCCAGGATAATTGTTTGTGAAGGTAATTTCCATGGAAGAACCATTACAGTTATTTCTATGTCAACCGATCCTGAAGCACGAAATGAATTTGGCCCATATACCCCGGGCTTTATTACTATACCATACAATAATATTGATGCACTGGAAAAAGAAATAAAAAATCCAAATGTAGCCGGATTTCTTGTTGAACCTATCCAGGGTGAAGCAGGTGTATTTGTTCCTGATGAGGGTTACCTGAAGAAAGCATATAATCTTTGCAGGAAAAACAATGTTTTATTTATTGCAGATGAAGTACAGACAGGAATTGCACGTACGGGAAAATTACTTGCCTGCGATCATGAGGGAGTACATCCTGATATTCTTATTCTCGGCAAAGCTTTATCGGGAGGGGTTTTACCGGTATCGGCCGTTCTGGCTGATGATGATATTATGTTAACCATCAAACCCGGTGAACACGGGTCAACATTTGGAGGGAACCCGGTTGCAGCAAAAGTTGCCATTGCAGCTCTCGAGGTTGTTAAAGAAGAAAAGCTGGCTGAGAATGCTGAAAGACTGGGAGAAATATTCAGGAACGAATTTCGCAATATTGATTCTGAAATGATAAAATTGGTGCGTGGAAAAGGGTTATTGAATGCCGTTGTAATTTCACCTAAAGGCGGAAAAAAAGCATGGGATGTATGCTTAACCATGAAAGAATACGGCGTAATTGCCAAACCTACACATGGGGATATTATCCGCTTTGCTCCTCCCCTTACTATTACCGAGGAGCAATTAAGGGATGCAATGGAAAGGATAAAAAAAGCATTCAGGGAGTTTGAATGACTAAATATCTTTCAACAAAACATTAGAAGGCGAGTTTTCGATAATATTCTCAAATTCCTCAACCACTCCTGCAATCTTCAGGTATTCTTTACCAGCGACAGAAGTCATCTTTTTCAAACCTTTATTCTCCAGCTCCTCCAGGACTGAATGCACCGTAATGGCATGAATGTCCTTACCCGGTTGATATGCTTTTTCTTTGGGGTTTTGTTTAAGTGTTTCGGAGAAAATTCCTGCTTCAGTAAGCTCAAATGTAATATTCCTGACAATTCTGACAGGGATTTTAAGTTCTTTTGCCAACTCGTAAGATGTAAGAGGAGTGTCTCCTTCCTCAAAAACTTTAAACACATAATTTGCAATAAGCAGAGCTAAAATACGTTTCAACTTGTAACTAATATTTAATGAATCATACTCATATTCGTACTTTGCCACATTCTGACTTGCAAAAGATATTTCTGCTCCCAGCAAAACAATAAGCCAACTGATCTGTAACCAGATAAGAAACAACGGAAGAGCGGCAAAACTACCATATATAGCATTATATTTTGAAACTCCTAATTGGAAATAAACATATCCCCACTGCGACAATTGCACAAGCGTACCGGCAATAATACCACCAACCAGTGCCGAACTGAAATTCACTTTAGTATTAGGCATAGCCATATAAACGATGGTTAAAAGAAACCAAATCAGAAAATAGGGCATAAAATGAAGGGAAAAGTTTATCATCGGTTTAATTTGCCCCAGCAAAGCAACTTCTGTTGTAATAACGTCGATTTGTGTGGTAATGAATACATTGGCACTACTTGCAACAAAAAGAAAAATCGGGGCAATGAGCATAATAGAAAGATAATCGGTTAATTTTCTAACAAAAGGTCTTGATTTCTTTACCTGCCAGATACCGTTAAATGACCGTTCAATATTGGTTAACAACCCCATTACAGTCCAAAAAAGGACAATAAGACCGATACCGGCAATTAAACCTCCTTTGACATTCTCGAGGTAATTCCTTGCCATATTTACTATCCAATCCAATGCTTCCTCTTGTCCTTTAAACCCATTTACAAGTTCTGCTTCCAGTTTGTTCTGAAACCCAAACCCCTTAGCTATCCCGAATATCATTGCCACGGTTGGCACAACTGAAAGAAGTGAATAAAAAGTAAGAGCAGAAGCTCTCAGCGAGACTTTGTCTTCTGAGAAACCGCGAAGGGCAAGCATAATAATCCTTAATTGCTTGATCAGAAATAACTTTACCCCATGGATATCATAGAGAGGCATTCTCCATATCTCAACAGTAAGAAATTCGATCAGGTTTTTAATTTGTTGTTTTAGTTTTTTCATAATAATAAATACTGAATTTTCTTTAAACATAAAGATATAAAAAACAACCGGAATAAAGTAGCTGAAAATATTCCTGTATCCGATTTCTATGAATTATCTTTACCTTTCGTTGGAGGAAAAAGTTGAGTGGTTGAGTAGTTAAGTAGTTGAGTAAGGCAGAATGATTGGATTTTATATATTTTAGCATTTAATCAATCTTTAAATAAATCAATGAACCTTTATAATAAAATAACAGAGCCAACACTTCTGCTTAACAAGCAAATATGCCTGTTGAACATACGCAGAATGAAACAAAAGGCAGATAAAAACAATGTTCAATTCCGTCCGCATTTTAAAACCCACCAGTCGGTTGAGATCGGTGAATGGTTCAGACAGGAAGGAGTGTTATCCATCTCAGTATCATCACTTAAAATGGCAAGATATTTTGCTGAAGCAGGATGGGATGATATAACCCTGGCTTTTCCGGTAAATATCAGGGAGGCGTCGCAAATAAATGAATTGGCAGGGAAAATAAAATTAAATCTTTTATTTATCCACGAGGAAACAGTTGAATTTCTGGATCATTATCTTGAAAATCAAATTGGGGCTTTCATCAAGATTGATGCCGGTTATCACCGCTCAGGTATTTCTGCTACAGATAAAAAGCAAGTTAGCAAGTTGTACAGATCTCTAAGAAATTCCGGACATATTCAATTTAAAGGTCTTTTGGCCCATACCGGTCAAAATTATCATGCGGCTTCCAAAACAGAGATAGTTTCAAATTACTACAATACCCTGGAACAATTACATAATCTTGCTGATACTTGTTGCAGCAATCAAAAACAGCTGATTGTTTCAGTTGGGGATACCCCCTCGTGTTCATTAGTTGATGATCTTTCAGGGGTAGATGAAATAAGACCGGGGAATTTTGTTTTTTATGACCTGATGCAGTATGAACTTGGTAGTTGTACTCCCGACCAGATTGCTGTTATAATGGTATGTCCTGTTGTTTCTGTACAGAAAGATAGAAATGAAGTTGTAATATGGGGTGGTGCAGTCCATTTTTCCAAAGAATATATCCATCATAAGAACAAGGCTCCTTCATATGGGCAGGTTGTAGAATTAACTAAAGAGGGTTGGCAATGGACCGGTAATAATGAATTCCTGGCATCAGTCTCCCAGGAGCATGGGATTGTCAAACTATTACCTGAGAAAATTGTCGGTATTAAGCCAGGTGACCTACTTGGCATTGCTCCGGTTCATTCATGCCTGACTGCTAACCTGATGAAAGGATATTTAACACTTGACGGTGAAAAGATTGATCATTTGAACGGAAAACTGAAGAGATGAGAGCTGAGGTCGAAGAGTTTGATGTTTGAAGTTTGAGGTTAAGTCAAGT
>JAGGXD010000113.1 GCA_021163295.1 Bacteroidales bacterium | reverse complement strand
GTTTATATATTTATTCTCTTGGATTTGGAGTTGCTTCCCAAGGTATTCTAACAAATCCCCTAGCAGATCGCTGGAAAATTCTGGCAAATGAGGTGAAGTATATTCGTTTTATGCAATCAAATGATATTGATAACAGTACTTTATTATTCAAACCAGCAAGTGCAATTAATTGGGTCATATCATTAGATTATGATCTTGATAAATTGAAAACGGGTATATTTAGATATTGTTACTCATATTGCATTTTAGCCACAGCGCTGCTTATACTATTTTCATTTTCCATGTATGTTGGTTTCTTTTTTGTAAATCTAAGTAATACATGGAAGTTTATTATTCTTATTTCAATGTTTTTATTAGGATTCGGGAGTTTATTTTTATCCATCATGTTCACTTTTGTATTCTACTGGTGTTTTTCTAAAGATGAAAGTAAACTTAAAGTATATGATGCAATAAATATTCAGGAGAAATAACATTATGGACAACAATAACAAACCCGATAATTCAAGCACTAAAAACTCGCTCTTCAACCATCGATACAATGTTTTCCTATTTGCGATTGTAACTTGGGTTTTTACACTTGCATTTGGATTCCCTATTACTGCTGCACTAGGTCCCGGAACAAGTGGGCTTGTAACTACAGTGATAACAACTATGGTTGTTGTAATAGGGATAAGAATTGCAAATAGACCTTTTGCTGCATTTTTGATTATTTTGCTCTTTAGTATTTTATCCATTCCATTTCCATTCTTTGGTCCTATTGGACCACATAAAATAATTCTTGGTTTTGTCGTGGGGCTTTTTTATGAATTACATAGTTTGCATTTCTTGCGCATATCGTCATATTGGAGACTTGTTATCGCAAGTTCAGTGGCCACTTGTGTATCGTTGTGGGTTATGTATGGAATGATGATATTTTTCAACCTAACCGGAATTGAAAAGCTTAGGGGATTTGTTTTGGTAGGTAGTATAGTATACGCTTTTCTAGCAGCTATTGGTGCAATTATTGGCCAAAAGATTTACTTCAAAACACTTAAAAACCTAAAGTCAACTAGACAACTAGAAGATTGATTATCAATGTAAATAATCTTAAGTTTTTTTACAAGGGAAGCAAAACGCCTGCATTTACTGGCGTCAAGTTTTATTTAAATAAAGGCAAAGTTTACACTATAGCTGGAAGTAATGGAACCGGAAAAACAACATTACTTAAAATATTAGCTGGGGCTTATCCGAAGCTTCTTAAAGGTAGTATGAGTGGCACCTATAAATATTGTGAGTATCTCGTTGATAACGAGGATTTAATTAACAAGACCTTATATGTACCAGTTCCAGAAAGTGCAGCATATATTAGTGACAAATGTATAAATGAGATATTGCTTACAGAACTAGGAAATTATCCTGAGGATTGTGTAAGTAAAATCATGAAGCTTCTCCCATCTCAAAATGTACTTCAGCGTCCACTTTGGAGCTTAAGTGATGGAGAGCTTCAGCGCGTATTACTAGTTGTTTCGCTATTAAGTGATAGAGACGTTCTCCTTTTCGATGAACCTACACTTCACTTGGACGAGAAAAGTATAAAGATACTAATTGATTTGTTATACTTGCCTGAATGGAGAGAGAGAATTATTATTGCAACCTCTGTCGATACTGATAAACCAAAAATGCAGATAATCGATGGTTTCGCTCAGAATAAAGATGTTCATTATCAAAAGAAGAACAGGGAGGTTTTCATAAAACACGGAAAGACGATTCTTACGTTAAACTTAAGAAGAGGCAAATACGGTCAAAGTGATAGACAGCTACTTAATAATATAAATGTTGAAATAAGAGAAGGCTCTGTTACTCATATTAGAGGAAATAATGGCACTGGAAAGACAACTCTTGCTTTACTTATAGCTGGTATTAATCCAAGATTCTGGCATGCTCAGGGGTTTTCAAGGAAAGCATTTGGTCAAGCAATCCGAGTTGCTTATTTAGATTCTAATCCGTTAAGGCAAATTAGTGAGTTTAACATATTTGAGGAAATTAGAATCTCATCTTGTGGGAGCCTGGATAAAAAAGCAATGCATGATTTATTACCAGAACAGCTATTATGGATCAAACAACGTCTTAATGATGATCCACGCGAACTGAGTTTTGGTGAACAAAAAGTCCTCTTAGCCTTTGCAGTATTTTCATCTGGGGCAAAAGTGGTTGTAGCAGACGAGATGTTTGCGGGGCTTGACAAGAATTATACTCAAATATTAAAAGACTTGTGTAAAAAACACTTAAAGAATGGTGGGGCTATTGTTTTAGCTGGACACAGATCATCTTTGACAATGTTGGCTCCACATAGTTTAGTGGATTTAGATAGATCCTTACAATTAGAGCCAAGTGCTGCAGAAAATAATAAAGATACAGTGGAAAGCAATGAGCTTAATAGAGCCATAAAAGCTCCGATAAATCCTTTAGTACTGCTTCTTGGAACTATCATAATACCTATATTTATCATTTTACTACCTCTTGAAGATAATATTGTCTTGTTAATAGCTCTTGTTATTTCATACATTTTATTACCTGAAAAAGCATATTGGCGACCACCAGTATACATATTTGTAGCGCTACCTGTATTCGTTTTTCTTATCTCTTATTTTTTTGATCCGGCGAATGATATTAATGGAAGTCTTGCTCTTGCGATTAAATCTACAAACTGGATACTAGTTCCGGTAATAGCACTAAAACTAATTAGTATAGCGTCACTTATCCAACCAAAAGGAAATAAGTTTAGAGAGTTATTCTTAATGTTTATTTCAACTATAAATTTATCCTCAGCTCTATTACGAAGAGTAGATCGCGTGCTATCAGGAACAGTTGGAAAAACAGCTAAACGCTACTACATCATTAAGGGTAGAATGAATGCACTCTGGTCACTGATGACAACTATGTTAATAACTATTCTGGATTTGGCTGTAGAGCATAGGATAAGTCTAAGACAAAGATTGGGAACAGTTATAGACAAAGTCAGGATTGATTACATTATTCCATTATGGATTCAATGGTCTTTGCTTCTTGTTATTATGGGGTACATTACAACAAGGTTAATAATGACGTAACGAGTATAACTTTCGAAGTCCATACCTTATGAAATAATAGGCAGCATTATTTCTGATTATCATCTTCTCTTATCTCCTTATACACATCCTTTGTCATTAGTTTGGTCAGAGTTTTTCTGAACTCCTTGTCATCCATATACCTTTCAAAGATGGATGAATTTTGATCCATTCGATCAATGAAAAAACTTTCTAAGGCTTTGCCAAACACCAGTCCGAAATTGTCCAAGCTATTTACTATTGCTTTCTCTCGTATGTTCTCATTGGATTTTGCATCTTCTTTTATCTGATCGAGGAATAGCTGGTCAGCAGGCCTGAAATCTGTTCCGAATCTTTCATTCAGCACTTCAATGATTTCAGAAAGAGAAATCATATCTCCCTTTGGCTTGCCGGTACCCACTTCAATTGGCCCCGAAACTTCCCCACGTTTACTTTCCTCAAGTGCGATTTTACCCTCACTGACCTTTTCAAGCCTGTAATATTTCAATGTGATCTCATCATCAAAGAAGTATCTTTCCCCTGAACCTCTTCTGGGTATTTTAGAAAGGAACATGCGAATGTATGCGTATAGTTTCTCTAAATCAGAATCGTGATACGGAATCACCTGAGAGAGAAATGCATACAGATTCTTATATGTCATCAGGAGTTTTTTAAAACTTTCCTGATCCTTTTCCGCTAAATCGTTAAATCTGGCAATGGCAGGATCGATAATCGAATTCATTCTGGCATGATCTGTCGCGGTTTGAGTGGTTTTTGGCTTGAAGAAAATTTCACAAAATGCTTGAACCTCCTCTTTATGATAAACCTGATATTCATCTAGTTTCTTGGATATGTCGTACAGCTGTTGCGGATCAGCATCCTCACCAACAGTGGTTTCCTCATAGTACGGTTGGAAGGCTTCTCTTATTTCATCCACATCGTTTACGAAATCCAGAATGAAAGTATCATCTTTTCCCGGATGCTTGCGGTTCAAGCGAGATAACGTCTGCACTGCCCGAATCCCCGACAATCTTTTATCCACATACATTGTGTGAAGTAATGGTTGGTCATAACCTGTCTGATACTTGTCCGCTACTATCAAGACCTGATATTCGTCAGTGGCAAACTGTTTGGGGAGTTCACTTTCACGGATACCTTTGTTCATTCCCTCTTCTGTATATGACCTTTCAGCGTCTTTTTCACCGATGCTCAGTTTTCCCGAAAACGCTACAAGTGTTCTGATGTAATGATACCCTTGCTCCTTTATGTATTTATCAAATGCTTTCTTGTAAAGCACTGCTTGAGATCGAGAGCCGGTTACCAGCATGGCCTTGGCTGTTCTGCCTATTTTATGTCTTGTAAACTGATTGAAATGTTCGATCATCACCTCTGTTTTTTGGGCGATGTTATGAGGATGAAGAGTCATAAAACGTGCAAGTGCGCGTTGAGCCTTTTTCTTATCGACTTGGGGATCATCCGGGATTGCTTTTATCAGTCTGTAATATGTTTTGTATGTCGTGTAATTCTTAAGTACGTCGAGGATGAAATTTTCCTCTATGGCTTGTCTCATGCTGTAAAGATGGAACGGAACAGGTTTGCCATCCGCACCTTTCCTGCCGAATACCTGCAATGTTTTATATTTTGGCGTTGCCGTGAACGCAAAGAAACTTATATTGGGTTGCTTCTGCCTTGCAAGCATTGTGCGAAGAATTTCCTCTTCATAATCAGGTGTTTCCTCAGTTATCTCTTTTTCGATTGCTTCTTCAAGTGAGCTTGCGGATAGCACTTTTTTCATTTTGATTGCGCTTTCGCCTGATTGCGAACTGTGCGCTTCATCGATAATTACAGCATATTTCCTCTTGGGAAGTTCGCTTGCCAGTTCTGTAATGAACGGAAATTTTTGAAGTGTGGTGATTATAATCGAGCCACCTGATTTTAACG
>JAGGXD010000164.1 GCA_021163295.1 Bacteroidales bacterium | reverse complement strand
TCATCGGTTACTGAATAAGTTCTTGTGATTACTTCAGGACAGGTATTGCCGTCTGATACATCACTTACAAACGCAACTACCGGTGCGGCGGTGCAGTTGTCTGCTTCATCAGTCACAACCAATATATCCGTTGCCGGTACGTCGCCGATACACTCTACATTGACCGGTGCAGGATCCGAGGCTGTTGGGGCTGTATTATCATCAATAATAATATCTTGCTGACAAGTGTTAGAATTACCATAAATATCTGAAATCTGATACGTTCTCGCCACTGTCTCGGGGCAGGTAAGTCCATCACTTACTTCGCTGAGAAGGATAAAGCTAGTAGCATCAACACTACAATTATCACCGGCAGAACCACCAGCTGCTGTAAAGGCAGCATAGTCAGCATAAGCAGGTTGTTCGCTTATATCACAAACAGCAAAAAGGTTACCTGGACAGATTATTACAGGATCTTCTGCATCATCAACTATAACATTAAACTTACACGAATCTTTACTTCCCCAGGCATCATCTACATAATATGTGACAATAGTTGTTCCTATAGCGAATAAATCACCCGGATCATGTGTGCTTGTCATACTTACACCGGTACATGTACCGCTTGGTGTAGGCGGGGTCCAGGTAACAACGGCTCCACATACACCGGCATCGTTATTAACATTAATATCCAAAGGACAATTTGCTAAAGAAACGGAACATTCAGCAGTTGATCCTATACCATATTGATAAACAAAACTGGTCAGATCCTCCCGTTTAATCAAGGTATCAATTGCATTAACATGAGTTCCAACTAATTGCCAGTCACTTGAACTATTAATACGAGCAAGAACACGGGTCGAAGTATCAATCGCATAACTGGTAAATCCGTCAGCAACAAGATCAATATCATAATTGGTTGTAAAAGCGAAACCATTTCCGCTCGTCAAAGGCCAATATCCTTCTGTAAAGGCATTGTGAATACTGAATCCGCTTTCATCTAAGGGTAACCCACTATTACCCGGATCAGCAGCAACAAATTCACCTGTAAGAGTGCCACCACCGGAAATATTGTCAAAATTCACAGTCAAAGGCCGGTAATAAGCGCTGACACCAACAGGAAATACTAAATCAATACCCGAATCACCCGGTGAGTTAATCCATCTTCTGAACTTACCAATAATGCTTCCGGAATTATATGTCAGGGTTCCTGTTTGTGAAGCATCTTTCCCTAAGGTCATAGTGGTAGTACCAATGTCAAAGTTCCCTCCGCCCATAGTAAGGGTACCTCCTATTACAATATTATGATCTATTGTCAGTGAAGATCCCGCATTTACCGTGAAGTCGTAGAAATTTTCAATACCGGCATCATCCCGTAATATTTGTTGGGCAACTCCACCATCAAATATTACTTCTCCCTGTTGTGGAAGGAAGGTTCCCCTGGTTCTCCAATCACCGGCAATATTTATAGTATAATTATTGGCAGCATCTGCATCAAGATAAAGTGTGGCAGCAGCACCTAACATTTCGAAATCGTGATTTATGTCAATATTACCACATAAAGTTTTTATACCACTTCCTGTAATTGACAAATTATAATAAGTTAGCGGGGCAATACACTGGGCACCTGCTTTTGAATAGTTTATTGTACCTGTTTGTGGTGTGAATGTTCCGGAATTTGTAATAGTGCCGTTTGTTAAACTTAAGGTATTACTACCAAGCTGTAATTCACCCCCGGTATCAATAGTCAAAGCTCCAACTGAAGCGTCAGCAGTTAATGTTACAACATGAGTATTCATAATTGCAACACTTTCATCTGATTCCGGAACATTTACAAGCCAGGTTGCCGGGTCGTTCCAGTTACCTGTCTGGATACTGATATTCCGTGCGACACCAACGGTGTACACATAACCATCATTCAGTCCTAAACTGGTTGTTCGGGCAAATTCTGCATATCTTTCGTTAAGTTTGTAGAAATTAATTGTTCCGGTTGTAAAGTCACCATCTCCATCAATATCAACTAGCAATACATAGTTATTATAATTTGCGGGAGGTGCCGGTAATGCGGTTGTATCCACCGAGAAACGAATATTCCCTATATCTCCCGTTTCTCCCACTTTCCATTCCCTGGTAACACGCTGAATTGAATCAAATGGTGTATCAGTAGTTACCCATGCAGAAATATCGCCATTATCATGACCGGCAATTAGGTAGTCTCCATCATCAGAGCTTGATGGATTATCGAACTTAACAATTCCCGATCCCTGTGAAATTATATGGCTATTCCCATTACTTTCCCTTCCTATTCCAAAGAGTTCATAGTTATGAGTTCCTTCATAATTATATTTATCGTTAGTTATTCCTATAGCATATTTTGCTCCAAAGTAGTTTTCAATAATAATATTTTGTGCCTCATTTAGTGTTTTGTTGAAGCTCAGGAATTCCGTGACTTTGCCTGTAAAGTAATATCCGTCTCCTGAAGCAGTTCCGCTTGCAAAACGAGAACCATCATTCATGGCACCTAAACCAATATCACCACCATGATTAAAAAGTTTCCCAACACCGTTAATCGTTCCAATTAAAGCACCATCAACATACCCCTTTATCCAGGTACTATCAGAATTGAATTCAAGAATGGCATAATGTGTTTCATTTATCCCAACCGGTGTATTTACAGCATTGAAAACCCATGGAGTAGTTGCACCTCCATCATCATTTGCCTCATTCCAACCCGCAATAAGCAGGTTTCCTCCTTCGATATAGAAATTCAAACCCCTTGTTCCACCACCCTGTTCATAAAGTACCTGTCGTGTTGTAACATCACCACCTGTCTGGAAAGCAATAATTAAGGTCTTGCGAGTATAAGGACCGCCGGTATTAAAGTCGACTCCATCTGCAATTGCCATCAAATAATTCCCGCCAGAAAAATCTACAACCGGTCTGCCATTCACGTTATCTCCGGCATTATCCCTGTAATATGGTCTGCTGCCTCCGCTGGCAGTTGCATCGTTATTATTCCCTGAGACATCTACCCAAGTAGTAAGTTGACTTCCATCTGAATAGCCTGTAATTGCATTGGATTTTAACCATGTTTGATATCCGGAACCGTCTGATACGCCACCCGGTCCGAGCCATCCAAGTCCATCATCATCATATATAGTATATGTGTGATTTATCAATCCGCCTAAAGTGCCATTTGTGATACTGTCTAAGGTTACAATAATTGTCTCATCTCCTTCTTCAATAATATCATTAAATATTGGAAACTCAAGGCTATCTATAACAGAACCAGCTAAGATGGTAATGCTGCTTGGATTAATAATGGTATAATCAATACCACCATTAATTGCTGTACCTCCTGAAGCCGAATAATATAAGATAATATCCTGTCCTGATACTGTACTCAAATCAACGTACAATCTAACCGGTGAAAAACTTTCAGATCCTGTAGAAGTGGCAGCTGAAAATTGAACAGTTGGAGCAACATCATCATCCTGAATAGTATATGTGAATACCGTTGTATCTCCAAGATTTGCATTTACCGGACCAGACAATGTTATCACTATCGTTTCATCTATTTCGTCCAGCAAGTCATCATTAATACTAATGGATATATCACCAAGTGTATCACCCATAACAACTGTAGCTGTACCTGCTGCCAGTGTAAAATCAACGCCGCCACCTGTTGCTGTTCCTCCGGTAACTGTATAATCAACCTTTGTATCATTAAAGGGATCCTTTTCATTAATATGAACCTGTATAACAATCGGACTAATAGATTCAAGATTAGATGAATCCTGTCTTGTAAACTGTATCCATCTTGAATCATCATCATCGTTGATGGTATATGTATGTTGTGTATTTGTCCCCAATGATACTCCTGCTGAAGGATTGGAAAGTTCCATTATAACAGTCTCATCAACCTCAGAGTCAGTATCGTTGATAATTATCAGAGGATATGTGGCTGTCTGGGTACCTGCAGAAATTGTTAGCTGATCAGGAGTAAGAGTATAATCGCTTCCACTTGAAGCTGTTCCTCCAATTGGGGCATAATCAACAGTAACATCCGATCCGGTGACATAATTCATCGTCACCTCAATATTAACCGGGGATACAGATTCAGTCCCATTTGAAGATACCAGTGAAAATTCAACAGCCGGTTTTACAACACCAATGGTAAAATACTTATCATTAGACAGATCAATATTGTCTGCCTCATATAAACCGGTAGACGAATTATACGTTAATTCATAAACCTGGCTTCCTGTAGTAAAGTCCGAACCGCTATTTAGCAATAAAACATATTTTGTAAACCCAAATGGTTTTACAGCAAATTCAGAGTCATCTATTGAAAGTCGTATGGTTCCAATCCCATTATTCCTGTCATCTGCTCTCCACTCTCTTTCAACACGCTGGAAATTAGGATCATTATCAGGAACTTCTGTTGTAGTCCAGGATGTGATATCACCATTGTCATGACCAATTATCAGGAAATCCCCGTCATCCAGACTACTCGGATTTTCAATTCTTACAATTCCGGACCCACGGGCAATATTGTGCGAGTTATCAGTATCAACCTGGCCAATACCGAAAAGTTCCCATCCATGATTTACTTCATGATCGTAGTAATCATAAGTAATCGGAACATTAAACTTGGAACTGAGGTAATTATTTATAATGATTATCTGCGCCTTATTGTAAACAATATTGCTGCTGATAAATTCAGTAATATTACCATCAAAATAATGATCGTAGCCTCCATCTGGTCCGTCGTGGAATACACTTCCGTTATTCATAGCTCCGATTCCGATATTACCCGGGTGATTAAATAACCGTCCCGCACCTGGCAGGATACCTATAGTGTCCCCATCAAGAAATCCGGTAACATCACCAGCCACTCCGTCGAAGTTAAATTGCAACATGGCGAAATAAGGAGTATTGGCAGAAATTTTTGAAGTAACAGATGTAAAAGGCCATGGTGTTGTTGCCCCGCCATCATCATTATTCTCATTCCAACCTGAAATATATAGAGAATCACTATCGATATATATATTCAAACCCCGTACGGTTCCTCCTTGCTCATAGAGTACCTGTCTGGTTGTTATATCCGTACCAGGTCTGAATGCAACGATAAGTATTCTTTTATCATATGGTCCTCCTGTATTGATATCGGGATGATTGGCAAGTCCAAGATACTGTGAAAAACCTGAATTAAACCGTATCACCGGTCTTCCGTTCCAATTATCTGCACCATTATCCAGGTAAGTTGGACGTGCTGCACCGGTCTGGGTAGCATCATGACTGTTACCTGTCTGATCTTCCCAGGTAGAAACAGGATCACCATCATTCAGACCAGGTACTGTTGTTGAGCGTAGCCATACCTTATTCTGGTTAAAGTTAGCAACCCCACCAGGACCAACCCATCCTAAACCATCATCATCAAGAATGGAATAAAAATTAGATGTATTACCCCCAAGAGTTGCATTGGTGGGGGCAGACAGAGTAACTACAACCGTTTCAGTTGATTCCTCAATTGCATCATCAACCACACTAAATCTGACACTATCGGTTGTTGAACCGGCAGGAATAGTTAATGTCCCGGGAGTCAGGTTAAAATCGACTCCACTTGTTGCCGTCCCGCCTGTAACATCATAATCCACAGTTATGTCTTTACCTGAAGCTGCTGACAATTCAACAGCCAGATCAACTGTCTGAAAACTTTCAGCTCCACTTGAGGTTCCCGAAGTGAATTGAATAGTTGGTGCAACGTCATTATCCTCAATAGAATCTGTGAAGGTTACATTTGTACCAAGATTCACATTTAGCGATCCGGTTCCCGTAAGGCTTACTATCACAGTCTCATAGGATTCATCCATAAGATCATCAGTGATCTGGAGTGAAATGAACCCCTGTGTACTGCCTGATGGAATAACCAATGTATCTGCCGGTAAAGTAAAGTCAACTCCTCCTCCGATAGCTGTACCACCTGTTACTGCATATGCGATTTTGGAATCATTTACCGGATCCGGAGCACTTAATATAACTTTAATATTAATGGGACTGATATTTTCCAAATGTGCTGAATCGGTAGTTTCAAATTCAGCGGTTCTTGGATTATCATTATCGTTTATGGTAAACGTATGTGTTGTATCATTCCCAATAAACCCAACAGAAAGATTGGAAAGAGTTAATATAATAGTTTCGTCTGTTTCAACATTTGCATCATCAACAACATCAATATCAATAGTTTCAAGCACTGAACCAGCGGTGAATGTGACAGTTCCGTTTGAAAGATTATAATCAACACCATTTGTTGCACTTCCACCGGTGATTGTATAATCAATAGTAACTTCCTCATCAACTGCATAATTCATTTCAACCTCAATACTTACCGGGGTTACTGCTTCACCGCTATTATCTGCGTTTAGCGCAAACTGAACCACCGTCCTTATTATTCCTACAGATACAAAATCACCATCATTAAAGCTCATACCACCAATTACATATTCACCTCCTGAAAGTGTCAATGTGTATTGTGTCGCTCCAAGTGAGAAATCTCCATCTGTATCAACAAGGAGAACATACTTATCATATCCGGAAGTTTTTACAGGTAAAAGAGTTGTATCGATTGAAACTGTTACAGTACCCGCATCTCCTGTTTTATCAAGCTGCCATTCACGCTTTATTCTGCGCATATCAGAACCACCGGTCTCTGAAGTGGTCCATATATCTATTGAATTGTTATCATGACCAAATAAAATGTATTCTCCATCACCCAGATTGTCAGCATTACTTATCTTGAATATACCGGCTGACTGAGCAACGGTATGTATGTTACTTGCATCTACTCTGCCAATTCCAGCCACGTCATTATTGTGCGGGCCATCATAACTATAAAAGTCGTTTGTAACAGCCAGATTATATTTTGAAGAAAGGTAATTTTCAACTATAACCCGTTGGGCTTCATTCAGGTATGAGTTGTAAACGATGATCTCAGCCATGTCACCTTCAAGGTATCTGTTAGCAGAAAAAGTTGCCCCTGTTCCCAGCCCTGCGCCCAGGTAATAAAAGTCATCAGATGTATTTGGAACATTTGTTGGTCCGGATGAAGAAGTCTGTCCAAGAGCAACACCGCCCAGGTATCCTTCATATTGACCATACTGGTAACCGGAAGCATTTCTTATCATGCCTAATTTCCAAGCATCCTGTGTATATCCGTCATCAAAGATCCTATTCCCGTTATTAAACCTGATAGCTGCATCATATTCTATACCATAATGCCTAACAGTACCACCGGTTCCCGGGGTCTGACCGATAAACAACCCTGTGTTATCCTGATCAGCAGTAGTAGTATTTTTTACAACCATAAACACTGTTGAAGCGCCTGACCCTGAAATTCCAAGAGACACATTTGCTCCAAGGTAATCACCGTTAGTACCGCCATTATCATCAAACCTTACAACTGGCTTTCCGTTTAACTGACCTGTAACAAAATCGGGTTCCTGGCCAGGAGCCAGGTTAGTCGCATCATTACTGTTACCGGATATATCACCCCAGGTTGTTACATCTGACCCTGATAAAGTAATCAGGGTATCTGCTGATAGCCATAGTTTATTGATACTGGTATCTCCAACACCACCGGGTCCTGAAAATCCGGTATAATCATTATCATTAATTGTAAATATATGCGTAATCTGGGCTCCAAGTGCTGCATTTGCATTAACGTTGGCCAGTTTCAAATTAATTGTTTCTTCAACTTCAATTTCCGTGTCATCAACCAGTACAATAGGAATATAAGTAAGCGAGTCGCCTGCAGATATAAGTAGAGCCCCATCAACAAGTGTGTAATCAACACCTCCGCCTGTAGCAGAGCCACCGACTGTAACAATATAATCAAGTGTCACATCAAGATCCGAACGGGCAGATAAATTAACTTCAACATTTGCAGGTGTTATTCCTTCAGAACCATTTGAATTTGGTATTGTAAATTCAACAGTTGGTTTAGAATCATCATTTTGGATAGTAAAAGTATGACTGTCATTTGTTCCCAGACCGGCATTATTTGGATTTGAAAGTTCTATTTCAATTGTTTCATCCGACTCATAATAATAATCATCCGTTACATCTATTTGTATAGTTGTGGATATCTCAGTAGCAGGAATTGTGGCTGTTCCATCAGCCAGAACATAATCTGTTCCGTTTGTTGCTGTTCCTCCTGTAACGGTATAATCAACTGAGGTGGGATTTGTATTATCAACGAGGTCTATCCGTATTGTAAGAAAAGCAGGTGTAATATTTTCGGCACCACCTGAAGCAGGTAACGTAAAATCAATTTTGCGGGTGTTGTCGTTATCCCTTATTGTATAAATATGTGTGCTATCATCACCAAGGGTTATTCCGGCAGATGGGTTAGAAAGAGTAATCTTTATTGTTTCATCACTTTCAGTATCACCATCATCAATAATATCTATTGAGATTTGAGTTGTTAAACTTCCACCGGTAATGATTGCTGTTCCATCAACCAGTGTATAGTCAACACCCCCACCTGTGGCAGTACTTTCAATATTAACTGTATAGTCAACTAAAGCATCATTAAGTACCGGATAGTTTAATGATATCTGAACCAGGACAGGTGTAGCATCTTCAAATCCGTTTGAAGCAGAAACAGTATATTGAATTACAGGACGAAAAATACCAAATGCCACATAGTCTCCATCATTAATATCAATCCCTGTAACTTCATAGCCATCAATTGTTTTTGTCATTAAATACTGGGTTGTTCCACTGGTAAAATCGCCATCTGCATCAATCCAAACGACATAATTGCTATAACCGGTTGGTTTTACCGGTAACAATGTTGTATCAAGCGAAATTGTTATACTACCTAAATCCCCTGTCTCATCCACTTTCCATTCCCTTGCTATCCTTTGTATAGAATCTCCCGGAGCCTCAGTGGTTGTCCATGTCTCAATATCGCCATTATCATGACCGAAAAGCAAGTATTCATTATCACCCAGGTCGCTACTATTGCTAATTTTAATAATTCCTGCTGATTGTGCTGCTGTATGGAAATTACTGACATCAATCCGTCCAATACCGGAAACATCATTTCCATAGGTTGACTCAAAAGCATAATAATCATTTCCTGAAGCTGAAATATCGATATTGTATTTTGCAGCAAGGTAATTTTCAACAATAATACGTTGGGCTGAATTGAGATCTGTATTATAAATAATTGCTTCAGCCATATCACCGTTAAAGTAATCTGTAACATGGTCAGACCAACCCATTGATGTACCGTTTGATCCTGTATTGATAACAGCAGGTGATGAAGAAAGCTCGGTTCCTGCAATTCCATCCAGGTACATCTCTACTGCCGTTACATTGATTCCTGCAGGGTTATTAATGGTTAACAGCCGGAAATTAGTAGTGCCAAAGTCTTCATTGAACACCCGATTGCCATTTACTCGTACAGCCACTTCTGGTGTAATAGAATATGCAGTACCTGAACCACCACCGTTTGGATGATCCAATCCCAATAATAATCCATCATTCCCTCCGGTGCTTGAGATCATTTTTCCGGTAATAAATATTGTCCGCCCGGTATTTCCGGAAATGATATCAGGTGCAGTCATATAATCAGTTGTCCCGTCAAAACGTACTACAGGCTTATCGTTAACAATTGGAGTCTTATATGTAGGTTGATTAGCTGCAACACCCTGGTTAAAATCATTATTGTTACCTGAAATATCTGCCCAGGTTGTAACTGCTTCACCATCAGCCAAACCTGTTATTGAATCAGCCCGTATCCATAATTTATTGGTATTCTGATCGCCAACACCCCCGGGACCTGTAAAGCCACTAAAATCATTATCATTTATTGTTAGAGTATGTGAAAGAGATGAACCAAGTGAAGCATTTAAAGAAGTACCAGTGAGATCTATCAACACGGTTTCTTCAACCTCAATTTCTGCATCATCATTTATTGTGACAACAATATTCGCCGTGAGATTCCCTGCAAGAATAGTAACCGGACTTGCGGCAATAGTATAATCGTTTCCTGCACCCGGAGTAGCTGTTCCGCCCACTAAAAAATCAACTGTAACATCAGTACTTAAAGTATTGGATAATCTTACTTCGATATTTACTGTACCTGAACCTTCACCGGAAGAAGAAGCAGTTATTGTAAACACGGCTGTTACTCCTTTAATGGCTACTGTTACGAAGTCGCCATCATTAATATCAATTGAAGAGGCTTCATAAACATCTCCGGAAAGGGTCATTGGGTACACTGAGGCACCGGTAGCAAAAGTACCATCTGCATCAACGAGTAGATAGTATCCTTCATGTCCTTCGGGTAGTGCTGAAAAATCACTTGTGTCAACAGTAAATGTCAAAGCTCCGACATCGCCCGTTTCAGTAAATCTCCACTCACGTGTAATTCTCTTTAACGAATCAACAGGCACATCAGTGTTTGTCCAGGAAGCAATGGATGCATCATCATGACCAAACAATAGATATTCACCATTACCTAATCCCGCTGCATTACCAACTCTGAGAATCCTGCCTGATTCGGCTTCCTGATGCAAATTATCTACATCAATCCGCCCAATACCGGCAACATCGTTGCTATGAGTCGCTTCATAAGCAAAATAATCGTTCCCTGAAAGCGAAATATTATATTTAGCCGCCAGGTAATTGGCTACAATTATCCTCTGTGCCTGATTAAGTACAGTATTGTAAACAATTATTTCCGGAATATCTCCGTTATGTGCCTGTCCGGCAGAGTATCCTCCATCAACAGCATCTTGCTCTCCTCCAATTGCAAGGCATCCGTTTTGTGTGATAAAAGTCCCTGCATTTAAAAAAGAGGTATATGATTGAGAACCATCAAGCCATACTTCATCAGCCCCGTCACTGCTTCTCCAGCTTACATCAAGTATATGCCAATTACCATCATTAATAGATACTCCTGAATTATCTGTCATTTCCCTGTAAATACCAATGTTACTGCTGTTAAATAGTAAGAAGTCATTATCAGTACTTGTTGAAGCATAAGAAAACAAGCCATCGGTATTATCACTGGTATTATCAACAATAAAAGTAGTTATTTCGGAAGTTGGGAAATTGTTAAAATTTGTTCTTCGGATCCTGTTGTTAGCTTGATTAAATCGAACAACCGGTTTGCCATTTACGATACCAGACTGATACACAGGACTATATGATGCGGCTGCACTTAAGTCAGACCCGTTGCCGGATCCGTCAACCCAGGTTAAAACGTCTTGACCATCTGACAGACCGGTAATACTATCAGCCTCAAGCCACAATATATTAAAGATAAAGTCTCCAACTCCGCCGGGACCTAAATAACCAAGCTGTGAATCGTTATCAAGTATTGTATAAGTATGATCTGTCTGGGTACCCAGAACTGCATTAAGAGGCGGATCTGTCATTGTAATAATTACAGTTTCATGTAATTCAATTTCCGAATCATCACTAACTGTAAAATTGATAGTTGCACTCAACGATCCGGCAGGAATTGTAACCGATCCGTCAATCAGATCATGGTCAGGCCCACTGGTTGCAGTTCCGGTAACAGTATAATCCACCACAACATCACTCTGGGATAAGGCAGAAATTTCAACAGGTATGTTTACCGAGACAGTCGATTCATTGCCCTCACTTGTGGCTGAACTGAATTGCACCTGCGGGGGATTGTCATTATCCTGAATAGTAAATGTATGTACAACAGGATCTACATCAGACAAACTACTATTTGTAGGATTGGTTAATGTTATTATAATAGTTTCATCAGGTTCATCATATGAATCATCATTAATAGTAATATCAAAAGTATTTGAAATAGTAAATGGCGGAATTAACAAGGTGCCTGAAGCAAGTGTGAAATCTTCACCTCCTCCGTTAGCAGTACCCCCGGTTACCTGATAATCAACAGTTGTTGGGTTTGGGCCAAATTCAGTAGGGGTGATCTGAACTGTTATCTGAACAGGTGTGGTACCCTCACTACCACTTGAGGTTGCGGCAGAGTAATATATCTTTCTCAGGTTATCATCATCATGAATTGTAAATGAAACCGGATTGTCCGGTCCAATATTTATATCAACCGGTTGGTTAGTTAAAGTAATGGTGAATGTTTCATCGTTCTCAGCAGTTCCGTCATCAATTAGTGTAATTGTTATTGGGGTCGACTGGCTACCTGCAGTTATTGTCTCAGTGGTAAGAGGTACGGCAGTATAATCACCCGGTGAGAGGGCTGTGAAGTCTGTTGTAAAGTAATCAACATCCACATCAGACTGAGAAATATAATTCAGAACAATATCCAGTGTTCCATTTGTAGTCTCAAATTCTTCAGGATTGGAATCGCTGAATTCAATAGTTGGAATTATTGTACCAATGGCTACATAATCCCCTGAGTTTATATTATATCCCGGCATGTCAAAGAATTCATCACCTCCCGGTGATAATATTTCATATACTGAAGCACCACTGCTGAAATCACCATCAGTATCTACAAGAAGTACAAATTTTGAATAACCTGAAGGACGGGCAGGCAGCAATGTAGTATCAATTGTAAATGTAAGAGTTCCCAGATCACCTGTTTCTTCAAACCTCCATTCCCTGGCAAGTCTCTTAATATTTGTACCCGAATTAGGGGCTTCGGTGGTTGTCCATGATGTTATGGAATCATTATTATGCCCAAAAAACATATATTCCTTATTAGCATCAAGAGCAGATGGATTACTAATTTGCAAAATACGTGAAGACATTGCAGATGTATGAGTATTTGTTGCATCTTCTCTCCCAATACCGGCAACATCATTACCATAATCAGCCTGATAAGAATAATAATTATTTCCGGAGAGTGAAAGATTATATTTTGCAGCGAGATAATTAGCTACGATTATCCTCTGAGCATCGTTAAGATAAGTATTATAAACTATCACTTCAGCAAAATCGCCTGTATGAGCCTGCCCGGGATCATAGCCGCCATCAATCGCATCCTGTTCGCCGGCAATTGCAAGACACCCGTTCTGGGTAATTGAGGTACCGGTTTGCAAAGCATTTGTATATGATTCCGATCCGTCAATCCAAAATGCCATTGCACCGTCGCTGCTCCTCCAACTTGCATCCACAATATGCCAACTATCGTTATTTATAGCTATTCCGGAATTGCGATTCACTCCCCTGTATAAATTCAGACTACTGCTATTAAAAATAAGAAAATCATTACTACCGGCGGTAGATGCATAGGATAGAATCCCATCACTGTTTTCAGCGTTCTTATTTACTACGAATGTCGTTATTGCAGTAGTAGGAAAATTAGCAAATGCTGTCCTTCTGATCCTTGCGTTTGTTCTATCGAACTGTACAACCGGTAAATCATTAAGAATACTTGCTTTATATTTTGGTTTATAAGTGGGATCAGGTTGACTGAAATTCAAATTGTTCCCTGAACCATCGCTCCATGTAGTAATATCATCCCCGTCAGATAGTCCGTTTAAGCTGTCAGCTTCAAGCCAGACCAGGTTAGAAGTAGAATTGCCAACCCCACCCGGCCCTGTTTGCGAATAGGAATTGACCTGAAAGGCAAGTAAAATAATAACAAGCAACGATAACGTTTGTCTTAACCGTATCATATTTTTTATTTTAATAATATTTATGTAAAATATTTAAATTACCGGAAACAGGATAATGTCTTCTCTTCCAAAACTATAATAATTATATTCTAACTGATTCATAATGTGCTACAATATAAGAAGATTAATCCTTTCATGCATATCAATAATTGAAAATTTGTTTGCAATAATTAGATCAATTACCGTTTCTTCATTTTTATTTTATGACTAATACAACATTAATTTGGTTGCACGAAATGTTCGATATCGTACTCCTAATGTTCCAAATTCGAACATTTTCTGTTTCTGTATTAAAAAAATAAATCAACCAACATTCTGTTTAAGTGCAATGTAACAGGTTTGGCATGAAAAATGTGAAAAACCAGTGAGTTTTGCTAAATCATTAAATAGGATAGTTATGCTTAAGAATTTAATAAAAATTTCAATTCGCATAATAAAAGGTGACCTTTTATACAGCTTTCTGAATATTCTGGGATTAACTATAGGTTTTACAAGCAGTCTTTTTCTACTGCTCCATATTTTTGACGAACTGAGTTTTGAAAAATTCCATAAAAACAGAAACAATATATACCGCGTGGTTTCACATATAACTGAACCGGATGATGCTTTTGACTGGGCAGTTGCCCAGATACCTTTCACACCTCAGGTTAAAGAAGATTATCCTGAAGTATCTGAGGCAGTAAGATTTATCCCAAATGGTACAACGCTATTTATTAATGGCGATATCAGGTTCTATGAAGAAGATTTTTACTACGCTGATCCTGAAATTTTTGATGTGTTTACTTTTCCGCTTGTTAAAGGAAACCCTGAAACTGCCTTAGTTGAACCTAATACTATTGTTGTTACCAGGTCGTTTGCGAGCAGATATTTTAAAGATGAAGACCCAATGGGTAAAACTATTGAAGATGAAAACGGGCAATCATTTAAAATAACCGGCCTGGTTGAAGATGTTCCACATAATACTCATCTCCGTTTTTCAGCTGTTGCATCAAGGTCAACACTACCGGAAGAAATCGGAAGCTGGGGGAATTTCGGTGTTAATTCATATATCCTGCTTCCTGATGGTTATGACAATACTGAACTTGAAAAAAAGTTGCCTGAGATGTACGGAAAGTATATGGCAGAAATCTTTGAAAGAATGGGCATTAACATTGAATACAGACTTCAACCACTTATAAAAATCCACCTGTTTAACGAATATCAGGATAATAACGAAACCGCCGGAGATATTAAGTATGTGTATATTTTTGGTATTATTGCTGGTTTTATCCTTGTAATTGCAAGCATCAATTATATGAATCTCACAACTTCCAGGGGTACTAAACGTGCCAGGGAAGTAGGGCTGCGGAAAGTTGTCGGATCAAACAGGAGGATGCTAATTGCACAATTCCTTACCGAATCAGTTATCTTTACCATTATCGCGTTGCTTTTAAGTATTATTCTTATTATCCTGCTATTACCCGAGTTCAACCGGTTATCCGGCAAATTCCTTTCAGCAGATGTTTTAACACAACTACCGGTAATAGCAAGTATAGCCGGTATTATTATTCTTGTTGGTATTATTGGTGGGATTTATCCAGCCTTTTACCTGTCAAAATTCAAACCGGTTGAGGTGTTAAAAGGAGATATTGTTTCCGGTGTCTCTCGTATTTCTATTCGTAAGATACTGGTAATCATTCAGTTTACGATATCCCTGGCCATGATAATCAGCACATGGGTTGTATATGACCAACTGGGATTTCTGAAAAACAAGGATATCGGATTTGACCATAAAAATATAATGAGTATTCAATTGTCAACAAGGGAAATGATTGGGAAATCATCTGTTTTAAAAGAAAAACTCCTTTCAATTCCTGCTATTTCCAGTGTTGGCTCAACTTCCACCCCAATGGGTCAGGGCTCACCAAAAATAATTATGAGAATGGAAACTACGGAAGGAATGATTGAAAGAGGAGTTAATTTTGTAACGTGTGATCACGATTTTGTAGAAACCTTAGATATATCAGTACTTGAAGGGAGAGATTTTACTGAAGAAATTAAGGCGGATACAGCTCTTGGAGTTGTTATTAATGAAACACTGGCAAAAAGAATGAACTGGGAAAATCCAATCGGAAAAAAGGTTCAGATTGGCGGAGAAGAACAACCACCCGCCAGGGTAGTTGGTTTAATGAAAGATTATCACCAAACCGGCATGTACAATCAAATAGAATCATTAATGCTCCTATACCGGGTTAACAATAGCCGTCTTTACGCGAAAATTGAAGGGGAAGAAATCAGTGAAGTTATTGCTGCCGCAGAAAATAAATGGAAAGACCTGTTTCCTGAAATTCCTTTCAGGTACACTTTTCTGGAAGATGATTTCAATAATCAGTTTGAAGCTGATGAACGCCGGGGTCTGATCTTTGCATTATTCTCTATTCTAACCATTGTTATCGCTTGTCTTGGTCTGTACGGACTGGCTTCCTATACTGTTGAACAACGTACACCTGAGATTGGAATACGGAAAGTACTTGGAGCAAATATCAATAATATAATTATTTTGATATCAAGAGAGTTTATGATCCTTATCGGTATCGCTATCCTTATCGCTTTTCCGGTTTCATATTATTTTATGACAGACTTTTTGCAGGATTATACATACAAAGCACCTCTAAAGATTTCTACTTTTGTGCTATCTGCCCTGGTTACTATTGTCATTGCTCTTGTTACAGTTGGTTATCATACCTATAGAGCGGGAAAAGCAAATCCTGTTGATGCAATCAGGAATGAGTAGTATATTATGTCAGATGCTTGCCATGTGAAAAGCGGCGCCTGCCCCGTGAAATCAGTTATTATACAATACAAAATTAGGGTTCTTCAGGAAAATATATAGTTATCTTTCAAAAACAATTTTACCGCCCACAATAGTGTAATCCACTTTTGTTTTCATGATTTCATCTTCCGAAATATTAAACAGGTCGTGATCGAGTATAACCATATCTGCAAGATATCCTTCTTTTATTTTTCCTTTCCGGTCTTCCATAAACTGCGCATATGCCGATCCCAATGTATATAAACGGATAGCTTCTTCCATTGTTAACTTTTCTTCGGGGAACCAGCCGTCACCTTCCTCACCTATTCTGTCTTTCCTGGTAACTGCGGCATATAAACCTTCCATGGGATTCAGGGGTTCAACCGAATAATCAGTGCCAAAAGCAATCTTTGTTCCTTCATTCAGCAAAGATTTCCATGGATAGGCATATCTACTCCGCTCTTTACCAATACGTTTTTCACAGAATCTCTTATCTGTAATACAATGAGTAGGTTGCATAGATGCAATAACGCCCAGTTCAGCAAACCTTGGAATATCTTCTTTTATCAGTATCTGTGCATGTTCAATTCTGTGCCTGCTATTTTTTCTCCCGTTCACTTCACCGGCTTTTTCATAAGCGTTTAACACCCAGTTATTAGCTTTTGATCCGATAGCATGAATGCCTATCTGGAATCCCATCGAATCACATAACAATACCTTTTTTTCCAATTCTTCATAAAGCATCTGTGGAAGACCTGATGTTTCAGGTTTATCTTTAAAAGGTTTAAAGAAAAAAGCTGTAGCTGAACCAAGTGTCCCATCCATAAATCCTTTAACATATCCAAACCTTATCCACCTGTTTTCCCTGGGATATTCTTTTCTGAGACTGTCATACCCTTGCAATTTTTTTATGTCATCCGTAAGATATCCTGCCACATCAATTCTCAGAGTCAACTTACCTTCGTCTTTTCTTTGCCGCATATATCCGGCATCTCCCCCGCCCGGCATTTGAATACTTGTAACCCCGTCACGTGCAGCCATATCGAAAGCAGCATCCCATTCTTTCCCGTTTCTGGTTTTCTTTTCTTCATCAGAATATTCAACTTTAGTGGCTCCTGTTTTAATAAGGCCTTGTGCTGTCTCTTTTAGTATACCTGTAGGCTCACCTGTTTCAGTATCCTTGTCAATTTCACCACCATATGGATCAGGAGTATCTTTTGTTATTCCTGATGCTTTAAGCACATAACTATTCACCAGAACCGAATGTCCGTCAGCACGACTAAGTATTACAGGATTATCCGGTGAAACAGGATCGATAAGTTCCTTTGCCGGCCACTTTTTATCAATAAACATCTCATGTTCCCAGTGCCCTCCACGAATAAGCTGACCCGGCTTCACTTCCGCAACTTTTTCTTTAACTTTCTTAGTGATAATTGCGGGGTCAGTAGTATAGCGAAGTTCTAAATAATCAATATCAACCGGACCGAAGTGAGCATGTGCATCATTGAAACCCGGAATAACAAACCTGCCCTCTGCATTTATTACTTTCGTGCTATCTGTGTCAATATATTTACTTATTTCTTGATAGTCTCCAACAGCTATAATCCACTCACCTTTAACAGCAACAGCTGTGGCTTGTGGTTTTTCATCATTAACAGTGAATATTTTCGCATTGTGAATTACAAGGTCTGCCGATTCAAAATTCTTGTCTCCGGAACATCCGTTGATAATAAAAAAAGCAAATAACAATGTCATGGCAGGAAAAGTGTTTGATAATTTCATATCTGTATCTATTTGATGATATAAATAATTCTCTTTTGCAGCATCTATAAAAGTAAATAATATTTTTTAACTTTATTATGTTTTCATAGATTGCATTGTTTATTCCGTAATTCCAGAGAAATTCAGATTTGATATATACCTGTTTGGTACCGGGAAAATTGATCACCACCGGGCAGGAATATTATTCGGACATGAATTGCTGCTTGGACGCTTCATATTCAGCCAGCAATTGGGTTTTTATCTGTATTCTCCTTTTGAACCGTTGGATGCAGTATATTAACGATATGGTATTTTATTGAAAATTTCTGATCGGTTTTTTACAGGGATAAATATAAAAGCTCACAGGCATGTAGCTGATTTCCTGGATATGCGGATCGGCATGAATTTTTAATGTAAAGATATGACAGTTAACACGTAGAAATCTGATTAGGGATTAGGGACTTGAACCTACGGGGATCGGTTTCTAGTAAAATATTTCTAACTTTGGAAAACAATATTTTGCTTCGCATTGTTTGAAACAAAGCATTAAATCAACCTATATTATTTGCCAGAAATCATTAACAACTTATAAAATCAAGATTTATCATGAAATACAATAGAACGATTTTCTTTCTTTTTACAGCCCTGATTTTAGGATGCTCCACACCTGAAAGCTACGATGTTATTATCAGGAATGGTCAAATAATTGACGGTACAGGATCGCCTTCTTTTATTGGAGATATTGGTATAAATGCTGATACAATTACCAAAATCGGAACTATAAAAAATGCAACCGGTCAGTCTGAAATAGATGCACAAGGATTGGTTGTAGCTCCGGGATTTATTAATATGCTAAGCTGGGCAACTGAGTCACTTATAGAAGACGGAAGATCGCAAAGCGATATCAGACAAGGTGTTACGCTAGAGGTAATGGGTGAAGGAGAATCAATGGGTCCATTGAATGACTGGCTCAAACAAGAGATGAAGGAAGCCCAGCAGGACATAAAATTTGATATTGAATGGACAACACTTAGTGAATACCTGGAATTTTTGGAGAGGAAAGGTGTTTCAACAAATATCACATCCTTTCTTGGGAATGCATCATTAAGGCTTAATGTAATGGGATACGAAAACCGCCCGCCTACCAAAAAGGAAATGGATGAAATGAAGGATCTGACCAGGCAGGCAATGGAAGGAGGGGCAGTAGGTTTATCTACAGCACTGGTATATGTGCCAAGTGGTCATGCAAATACCGAAGAAATAATTGAGCTTGCAAAGGTTGTAGCTGAATATGATGGAATGTATATTTCACATATAAGGGATGAAGAGAGTGGTCTGTTAAATGCTATGGATGAACTTATCGCAATATCCAGGGAAGCAAACATAAGATCTGAAATCTATCATTTTAAAGCTTCCGGAAATGAAAACTGGCACCTAATGGATCAGGCAATAAAACTAATTGAAAATGCCAGAAATGAAGGACTGAAAATCACTACTGATATGTATATGTATAATGCCAGTTCAACCGGATTGAACTTTTCCCTGCCGGCATGGGCGAAAGAAGGCGGTCATGATGTCACAATGGAAATGATAGCTAAACCTGAGTTAAAGGCTAAAATGATAAAAGAGATTACTTTCCACGTTCCACCTGAAAAGATACTGTTAGTTGGGTTTAAAAATAAAAAACTCCGGCACCTGATTGGAAAAACTCTTGCTGAGATAGCAACAGAGCGCGGAAAATCACCCGAAGAAACAGTTGTTAACCTGATATATGAAGACGATAGCAGAATTCAGGCAGTATATTTTTCTATGTCAGAAGAAAATATTAAAAAGAAAATAGCACTTCCTTTCATGTCATTCTGTTCGGACGCAGGTTCTTATGCCACTGAAGGAGTTTTCCTGAACAAAAGCACGCATCCAAGGGCATATGGCTCATTTGCACGATTGTTAGGGAAGTATGTCAGGGAAGAAAAAATAATTACACTTGAAGAAGCTATAAGAAAGTTATCATCACAACCCGCTCAGAACCTTAGGATAAAAAAAAGAGGCATGTTGAAAAAAGGATATTTTGCTGATATTGTAATATTTGATCCGGATAAAATATTGGATAATGCTACTTTTAAACAACCACATCAGTACGCTACCGGAATGATACATGTCCTGGTAAACGGTAAACAGGTATTAAAAGACGGAGAGCATACCGGTGCCTTGCCAGGCCGGGTTGTCAGAGGACCGGGATGGAAAATAAATAAGTAAGTTTTCCCGAACTATCAGAAAAGAAGCTCATAAAAAAAATAAAACCGAAAGTCGTGCATTTAGCTAAATTACATGAAAGCACGCTTATTATCATGATTTATTGAAAGGTAAAGCAACAAAAAAAGTAAAATTCCCTCTAAAGATAAAAGTTTACTATATATTTGAAGTGCGAAATTCGATAGAGTACTTTTATGTTGTATGATGTCTTCATTCAGATACTTAAAAATCCTGTTACTGGTTGTTTTAATACCTGCTATGACATGGATGTTTTACAATAAGGAAGCTAATTGGCATTACACCCGTTTACCTAATGGAATGGTGATTGTGCATGCCCATCCCTATGATAAGCATAGCCATTCACATACTCCTTTCCCAAACCACTCCCATACAAAATCTGAATTACTGTATCTGGATATCATTACACATTTCTCTATTTTGATTATAACTACTTTTGTACTGGGGCAGCTAATCAGAATTCTTTTAACCACCCTACTTCTTATTCGCATACGGACTATTGTTCTTCCAGCATACAGGTTAATCAAAGATTCCCGGGCTCCTCCATTTTAAGCTTCTTTATATTATCGTTACAGAAAAACTGCAACCTTATGGGTAACAGTTCTGAAAATAATACGATATAGTGTCATCTTTTATTCATAACATTTTATAACCAATACATGATACGATTAAAATTAAGAATTTGTCTGATCATAATATCAACTCTTTTCTGGGGGTTATACTCCTTCACCAACAATACAATAATGGCTCAGGATTCACCATTAACACTTGAGCAATGTATTTCCATTGCCCTTAATGATAATCCAATAATCAAATCTTCGCAGGATCAATTCCAGGCTGCACTCGCCAGAGTAAATCAAGCTAAAGCTTTTTCGCAACCCAGCTTAAGCCTTGACGCTGATTTACAACCGGAACCACTTGCTATCGGAAGATCAGGAGAATCCTATATCGGAGTCAGTAAATCGGTCCTTTTCCCCGGGAAAAGAAAAGTTAATGCTGCCATTGCAACAAAAGCATCAAATGAGGTGCTTATGGATTGTGAAATATTGAAATTGAATCTCATTTACCAGGTAAAAATGGCCTTCTATAGGCTGATATTAAATCAGGAGCATTTAAAATTTGTCCGGCAAAATAAAGATTTGGCTCAGGATTTCCTGAAAAAAACCAAAGTAAAATTTGAGGCTGGTGATGCGGCACAGGTTGAAGTTTTGCGTGCACAGGTTGAAGTAGCCAAAGCGGCAAGCGAAATTGAAACTACTTCTAACGAACTTATAGCAACAAAGACAGGTTTAAATTTTCTGTTGGGAAGAGATAGAAACAGTACAATAAAAATCATTGGTAAACTTAACAACACTCCCTTGCTTTTGGACCTGAAAAATCTGAAAAATCAGGCATTTTTAAATCGCCCCGAAATAAATAAAATCAAATTATCTTTAAAAAAGGAACTTTTAGTAAAAAAACAAGCAGGGTTTTCATATTTACCCGATTTCGATTTGGGATTTTCCAGGCACACTATTGTGGGTGAGTCGAAAACCTGGGATATGACAGTTGCAATGCCAATCCCTCTTTTCTTTAGCCAAACAGTCAAGGGAGAAATAGCAGAGTCAAAAGCCAATTATAATTCTTTAGAGAGCGAGTTGAAAAATTTGCAAAATTTTATAAGTCTGGAAGTAGAAAATGCCTATCGCAATGCTTTGACTGCACAAAATATGATTAACCTGTTTGATAAAGACATGATTCAGCAGTCAAAACAAGTATATCAAATGTTATTGTTCAGCTACCAGGGAGGAGAAATCAGTGGCATTGACCTTATTGAAGCACGTAAGACATTGATAGACACTGAAAAATCTTATGGAGATGCTCTCTTTAATTACAATGCTGCACTGGTGTCAATTGAAAAATCTATTGGACAATCACTAGAAAATAAATAAGATGAAAAACAAATCATTATCATTAATAATTACAGTAATTATTCTTTCCCTTGCAATTGGGTTGTCATGTTCAAATCCTGATAGTAAAAATATTGATAACACTACCGATGATGAACAAAACATTTCTCAATCCTCTCCATCCCCGCAAAAACGTTCAGGTAGAAAACTTCATCAACGGGAGCGAAACAGAAAAGGGAGACAAACAACAAAACAAGCTGATATAGCTTCAAATTCAGCAAGTCCCAGCCGGCAAGGTTTGCCTTCATTTGTAATTTTGACAGATTCGGAAGAACAAGCAGTTAAGCTTAAAACCGCGATTGCAACACGTCGCTCCATATCGAACGATTTAGTTGCAATGGGTAAAATACTGGCAAATCAGTATCGAAAAGCCATTGTCAGCTATCCTTTTTCAGCCCGGATTGCCAAAATCAATACTAAAATAGGAGAATATGTAGAAAAAGGACAAAAATTGCTGGTTCTGCAAAGTGAAGAGGTAGGAGAAGCCACTTCTGGTTTTTACAAGGCAACTGCGGATTATGAATTGGCAACAATTAATTTCGACAGGGAGCATCAGTTATTCGACAAAGGAGTTGGTGCAAAAAAGAACTTTTTAACTGCTGAAGCAGAACTTAAGGTGGCTGAAGCTAATTTGAATGCAGCAGAAAAAAAGTTGCATGTTTTAGGCTTTTCAGAAAATGAGGTCAGTCGGATTACAAAAACTCATCAGATTAATCCTGTGATTACTCTTTATTCTCCCATTGAAGGGAAAATAGTAAAGAGCAACGTTATTTTGGGTGAAATGATCGATGAATCCACTGAGTTAATGACGATAATGGATCCTTCGCTCTTATGGGTAGATGCCGGGATTTATGAAAAAGATATTGCACAGATAAAAATTGGCCAGAACGTTGAGGTTAATGTGCCTGCCTATCCGGGAATGCCATTCACTGGAAAGATCACGTACATCAGTGATCTACTCAATGAATCAACCCGTACCATTACAGTCAGATCAGAAGTAATAAATCGAATGAATAAACTCAAACCGGGTATGTTTGCCAACCTAAGTATTGTTTTGGAACTTGATAAAAATGCAATCACTGTCCCGGTTAGTGCCGTGTTAGATGATAAAGGCAAGAAACTGATTTTTGTAAGATCCGACAAAAAATATTATCCACGTGAAGTGGAAGTCGGAGCAAAGAATGGGGATTTTATTACTATTAAATCCGGCATCTTTGAAGGGGATGTCGTTGTAACATCGGGTAATTTTCAGTTGAAGTCAAAGCTTTATGAAGAGATACTTAAAAACGCCGGAGTTCATTAATAGAAAACAAAGAAGAGATAAAGATGATCAACAAAATCATAGATTTTTCGTTAAAAAATAGATTATTGACGGTATTTATCATTATTCTGATTTCCATCACCGGCATTCTTTTATCGATCAGAATGCCCAAAGATATTTACCCTGATCTGAGTGCACCACTAGTAACTATTGTTACCAATAATCCCGGAATGGCTACCGAAGATGTGGAAAGACTTATTTCGTTCCCCCTGGAAAGTCTCTTAAACGGGGCTCCTCATGTTACGCGTGTACGATCTGAATCAGCCACCGGAAGTTCAATTGTGACGGTTGAATTCGATTGGGGAATTGATATTTACCTTGCCAGGCAAATTGTATCAAGTAACTTGGATATTGTAAGTGGGAGCCTTCCCCAGGGATCAATCGGGCCGCATCTGGGACCAGTTTCTTCGAGAATGGGAGAAGTTTTTGAATTTGCTGTTGTCGGGGATAGTGTTGACCCAATGGAACTGAGGTCGATTGCCGACTGGACCATCAGGTACAGATTACAAGGGGTACCGGGTGTTTCATTCGTAATTAATATGGGGGGATTTGTCAAACAATTTAAAGTATTGTTGAATCCTGATATGCTCAAACATTATAATATTACCATACAGGATGTTAAGAATGCTATAGAAAGCAGCAATCGTAATTTTTCCGGTGGAATACTCTCAAAAGGAACACAAGAAGAACTCATCAAAGGGGAAGGACGTATTTCCTCTATTGAGGATATTAATAATACGGTTATTACTTCAAACAATTACATGCCGGTTTATGTTAAAAATGTTGCCAAAGTTGAGATAGGTCCAAAATTCAGGCGGGATGATGCCAGCTTTAATGGTCAGCCAAGTGTTGACATAACCATTCAGAAACAATATGGAGGAAACACGTTGGCTGCCATCAAAAGAGTTAAAAAAGCTCTGGCTCAAATTGCTAAAAACCTGCCGGATAATATAAGGCTCGAACAATTTTATGATCAGTCAAAACTAATCACTAAGTCTATCAATCATGTTGAGCGTTCAATACTTGAAGGAGCTTTCCTCATCATCCTGATAATGATGCTATTCATGTGGGATATAAGAAGTTCACTGATAGCTTCTTTGACCATACCACTATCCATTTTTGTGGCTTTCATAATACTTAGTCTCTTTAAAGTACAACTGACAGTAATGTCGATTGGTGGTTTGGCTATCGGAGTTGGAAAGGTGGCAAGTGGAACCATTATTATGGTAGAGAATATCTTCACCGAACTGGTGCAGAATAAAGGGAAGGGCTCCACCATAGAACTTACTTATAAAGCAGCCAAGGATGTCGGGAGCCATCTTTTCTCAACCTCTCTGATTATTATCCTGGTATTTTTACCACTTCTTAGTTTGAACGGTATAGAAGGAGCTATGTTTAAGCCAACTGCATTCGCAGTAGTAGGTGCATTATTTGGTTCCCTTCTGCTGAACCTTACTCTGAAACCAGTCTTGTGCTCAGTGTTTCTTACTGAAAACTATATTAAAAACCGGAATAATCCGGTGATGAACTTTTTCAATACCAGATATAAAGCTCTTCTTGAAAAAGCTTTGGATCATAAGAAAGTTATTTTTTACCCCAGCATTGCGCTGGTTATTTTAGCTGCTTTTCTTTACAACTTTTTGGGGAAAGAATTTGTTCCGCCATTAGATGAAGGAGCCATACTGGCTTCCACAGTCATGTTACCCGAAACCTCCCTTGAAGAGACAGCAGCCATGGGAGATAAGATTGAAAAAATATTCATGTCATTTCCTGAAGTACTGTCTGTGGCAAGAACCACAGGATCAGCAGAAGGATCAGAGCATCTGCATCCGGTCTGCCACAGTGAGTATAATATTCGGTTAGTGCCTCGTGAAGAGCGTAAACGGGATTTTAAAGAAATCACAGAAGAGATGCGTCAGAAGCTTAACCATCTTCCTGGTGTTGCTTATATCTTTGAACAGCCAATTGCAAATAAAATGGCGGAAATGATGACTGGTACAGCCGGAGAACTTTCAGTCAAACTTTTCGGACAGGATTGGGATGTGTTGAATCAGAAAATCGGGGAAATACTCAATGTCATGACAGGTATTGATGGAGCCGCTGACCTTCAAATCGAACAAACTACCGGTATTCCGCAATTAGTTTTGAAGCTTAAGCGGAATAATCTGGCCCGTTACGGCATCAGGGTAAGTGATGTAGCTGATTTAATTGAAACGGCTTTAAACGGAAATGAAGTAACTGATGTTTATGAAAAAAACAGAATTACCTCGGTATTGATTAGATTACCTGAGGAATACCGTAAAGATGAAGAGATGATCCGTAATCTATTGGTTGAAGCGGATACTGGAGAACGAATACCCCTTACTCAATTAGCTGAAATTACTCACAGCCAGGGACCGCAAACTATTTTGAGGGAAAATATGATGCGTCGCAAATTAATTGCATGCAGCGTGGTAAATCGTGACGTGGGTAGTTTTGTTAAAGATGTACAACAAAAGATAGATGAAAATGTACACCTTCCTGCCGGTTATTATATTACCTACGGCGGCTCATTTGAAAACCAGCAAAGAGCTATGAAAGAATTAATTACACTTATGTTAGTAGTTATTCTAATTATTTTTGTCGTACTCTTTACCTCATTTGGTTCTATCCGGCAGGCAGCACTTATCATAATCAGTATTCCACTCAGCCTGGTTGGTGCCATTATAGGTTTGCTGATTACGGGTCAAACAATCAATGTATCTTCAATGATAGGATTGATTGCTCTGTTTGGTGTGTGTGTGCAGAACGATGTGATTCTTGTTGCCAAGATCAACGACTATATCAGGCAAGGTTATCGTTTGCGGGATGCCGTTATGGCTGGCTCATTAAAAAAGTTCAGGGCAATCTTTATGACCAATCTTGTTATGGTGGCAGGTGCTTTACCCCTGGTGTTGCATGTAACTACAGGGGCAGAATTGCACCGCCCATTAGCTGTGGTCTATATAGGAGGATTTATTGGTGCCATACTTATTCGGATGATCGCCATGCCTGTATTTTATGAAGCACTGGAGAAACTCAGAAAAAGCAATTGATATTTTTTGGTTCCAGTATATTTATATCATTTATATTGTTATAAGGAAGTTTCCCCGGTAAAATTGCGAAGTAATATTTAACAGGGGATGACTGTACTGGATTGCTTTACTTTACGAATAGATTCTATTTGCCGTATAAAATAAAATCATATTTCCCCGACCCGGTTGAAAAAGTAATAAATTCCTTACCAATAGAAGCATCAGTTATACACGGAACTCCTTTAACAAAAGCATTGTTCTCCCATACAGGGTTCCCATTTTCCGTAACAGAAATATTCTTAAAATCTAATAACGGGATACTTATTGAAGCATCACTGTTTGCAGGGATCACTACCTTTAACCGGAACGAACCAGGTTGGTTCTGCCAGTCCGATTCAACTTTGCCTCTGATAGTTTTCAGGGAAGCCTTAACAGAAGATAACCCGTCAGGAACATAAGGTTGAATATGAATATGTTTATACCCGGATGTTGTTTCCAAATCCATGGGAGACCTGATACCGGCAAGGTATTTATAGAAGAACTCTGAAACCGAACCAAACATCTGATGATTATGAGAATTTTTCCCTGACCAATATTCCCATAAGGTTGTAGCTCCATTCGCTAACCAGTATCCATAACCCGGGTATGTGGTTTGGGTTGCCACAGTATATGCCAGGTCACAACGACCGGCATGTGCCAGTACCTGCCACAGATATTTGGTTCCGATAATACCGGTATTCAAATGTCCGTTATGTGTAATATTGATATCATCAATTAAATTTTGTAACACATCCTCACGATGTCCTTTTGGTATTATATCACCTGCCAAAGCCAGCAGCTGGTATGTTTGATATAAGGTATCAGTACCATAAAAATTTGTCTCAGGATTAAAAAATTTCTTATTTAATTCATTTTTAACGGTATCAGCAAGCGCTGAATATTTCAGGGCATCTTCATCATGACCAAGCACTGTTGCAATTTTTACCATCACAGATGTATTGAGCCAATAATAATAAGTACTAACCATCGGGTGATTTGGTCCGTCAGATTGTCCCGGGGCACACCACTCCCCTAAAGAATCCCAATATCCTCCAAAGTCATTAATTATATAAGGCTCACCGGGGTTGGCATCTGTTTTTGCTAAATTGTAGAGATAATTGAGATAGTGTTTCATTGTCAGATAATGATCCTCCATAATTCTTATATCATTATAATACTGATACATCCACCAGGGTATTAATACATAAGCACTCCCCCATGCAATTCCGCCACCATATCCACCTACCAGGGTTGGTGATGTATTAGGTATTCTGCCATTCTCAAACTGGGAATCACGCATATCATTCAACCATTTGGTATAAAATGATGCCATCTGGAAATCATGAATAGATGTTTCTGCAATTATTTGACCATCACCATTATAACCACCCTTCTCCCGATGGGGGCAGTCTGTTGGCACACTATGCGTATTGGCTATTTGTGACCATTTTGCAGCCCTGTAAATTTTATTCAATAAGGAATCAGACGTTTCAAACTGTCCATTATATTCAAGCGCAGTGTGTACTACACGTCCCTCTATTTTTAATGATTCTATATCTTCAGGGTTACCGGTAGTTACTTCAACATACCGAAACCCCGTATAAAAGAATCCTGGTTCATAAACTTCGGTACCATCTCCTTTAAGAGTATAATCAGTCCATACGCGGGAGTGATATGCATACTTTGTGCTGAGAAAATCACCAGGTTGCAGTGGTTTTGGGAAAATTGAATCATTAAGTGTTTCTGCTCCGCGAACACGCAATGTCACTCCTGATGCACCCTTTACATGGAGTCGCCACCAACCAGGAAAATTCTGGCCCATATCATACAGGTAAATACCGGGTTCCGGATTAGTTTCAGCAACAGGATGAATGGTTTTAATAACTTTCATTGGCGGCATAAGTTGCGATTGCAAAACTACCCCGGGTGTGGTTACAACTGCAACCTCTTGCCAGTTTGACATATCAAAATCAGCCGTTGACCAGCCGGGTTTTTCCAGCCTGGCATCATAGTCTTCCCCACCATATAAATGATTAAAAGTAAC
>JAGGXD010000235.1 GCA_021163295.1 Bacteroidales bacterium | reverse complement strand
TAAGAGGATTATGAAAGCTTATACGTAAACTATGAAAATTAGCTACCGAAGGTTTTGTTCAACATGCTATAAATTCAAGCGGGCGGAAAGTGCAAAATGTAACAAAAAACGATAAATATAACAACAGTACAGTTTGATAATGAGGTGGGTAAAAATGCCCGCCAAAATTTATAGCTAATCGTTATGCCGCATGTTTATAATAAAAACGACAAAAATACTTGTTAAATATACTAATTAGATATACCTTTGTGGTATAAAATACGAGTATCATGAAAAATGTATCACTAAAGATTGACGATTCGATTTTCAGAGAAACAGAAAAAATTCTGTCAAGAATCAAAAAACCTCGAAATAGATATATTAACGAGGCTCTAAATTATTACAACAGACTCCAGAGACGATTGATTCTTGAGAAAAAACTTAAGAAGGAATCTGAATTAGTAAAAAAAGATTCAATGTCTGTACTAAAAGATTTCGAGGAGATTGATTATGTTGATTAAACAATTTGAAATCTGGGTCGCAGACTTGAATCCAAAAATTGGGACTGAGCCTGGTAAAACCAGACCTGTTCTGATTGTTCAGACTAATTTATTAAACAGGATTGCTCATCCCTCAACCATAATTTGTCCAATTACAACCAATGTTAAAAAAGACTCTGAGATTTTAAGAGTTCATCTAAAAAAAGGAACGGCAAACTTACACCAAGCATGTGATATCATGATTGACCAGGTAAGGGCAATAGACAATAAAAGATTAATGAAAAAGATTGGTAATTTATCAACTGACTTGACAGCCAAAATTAAAGAAAACCTGCAGATAATAATGGACATAGAATAAAGCACAGCGGCATAACAATGGCTAAAAAACATAGGGCAGATAAGGTTTCCCGCAAACTTAGTTCACTTAAAAAGCTTAATCTTTATGGACAAGTACAATTCTTCGAAAGGCCTACGATTTTTTAGCCGAAATGTTGTGCCCAATTTTAAGAAAATAATTTCAGATGTTAGAGGTTAAAGGTTTCTGTTCTTTTGTCTAAATACGAAATGGACCAATAAATTAAGACTGAATAATGCCTTTTAAAAGAGATATGGTGCTGGGGGGGGTAATATAGGAACAACGATTAACGACTTTTGTTAATAATTTTTCACATACTGTAAACATCGGAGTTAGATAATTATTCGAAATAAAAACTATATTTGATAACAAAATATTCTAGAAATAATATATAACAGAATAAAAAATGGCGCAACAATATTTAGATCATTCAAAAGCAATTTTAACTTCTAATCGTTCAAATTTTAAAGGAGGAAGTAAAGGTTCGGGGATCATCTCTTTATTCGGGTATCAGAACGAATACGATCTCAGAGAAGGGTATCCCTTATTAACCACTAAAAAAATGTTTACAAGATCTATATTTCACGAAACAATATGGTTCTTAAGAGGGGATACGAACATAAAATATCTTGAAGATAACAACAGCCCTATTTGGAGGCCTGATGCCTTTCAGGACAATCTTCCTGGGATGATTAAAGAAGGAATATTTCCTGAAGGTATCGTAAAATATTCTCCTGATTGGGACAAAGCGATGGCAGAATATGGTCAGCGAATAAAAGAAGATGCTGAATTTGCAGAGAGATGGGGAGATGCCGGACCAATTTACGGAAAACAATGGAGACGATGGGAATATTATGATCATGACAAAGGAACCTTTGTTGAAATAGATCAACTGGGAAAAATGATTGAAGGTCTAAGAAAGAAGCCAACCGGGAAAAAACATATTGTTGATTCTTGGAACCCCGGAGATACTCCAAGCATGTCATTACCTCCATGTCATGTTCTATATCAGGCAACTGCCAATGAAGATAGTGAACTGGAATTGCAGCTTTACCAGAGAAGTTGTGACCAGTTTTTAGGTGTCCCTTTCAATATAGCCAGTTATGCTGCGCTTACCCAGGTAATTGCACTGGAAGCAGATATGGTGCCGAAAACATTTATCCATACTTTTGGTGATGCACATTTTTATACAAGTATTGGAAATAGAACTCAATGGTACAGAGGTAATTTCAAAGAATTGCAGCAAAGAATCAGAAATGTTTCTGATAGAGAAGAATATTTGGAGGTTGTTGAATGGATTAATAAAAATGCTCCCAGTGACGGAAATGAGGAAAAATATGATCATGTAACTGCAATTCTTGAACAAATGTCAAGAGAATCCAAACCTTTACCTAAATTACATATTGCAAAAAAACCTTTTGATCAGTTGACAATAGATGATTTTGTTGTAGAAGATTATGATCCCCATCCTCCGATTAGAAGGAATATGTGTGTTTAATCAAAACAAATTTGGAGGAATTAGTATTTGCCATACCAACGGAGCTACTATGGAAATTATTAACCTATAAAGAAAAAGGGTTAATACATGGCAATAGTGATGTATTGAATAGGATTGTTCAAAATGGTCTGTTTCGAAAAAGGAACAAATTAGAAGAAGACCCTACTTTTAAGCAAATTATTCCATATGCGATAATTTCTTGTAAAGAATCATTTTATCTGTTTAGGAGGACTTCTAAGCAGACAGAGAAAAGATTACATAACAAATTCCATTTAGGAGTAGGTGGGCACATGAACCCTATCAGCTCAAAGGAGCCAAATGAACAGTACTTAATTAATGAATTAAAAAGAGAATTATTTGAAGAGGTTATACTATTAAATGGTTGTTTAATAGAGGGTATTGAATATATTGGATTTATAAATGATGATACAACATCGGTTAGCAATGTTCATATTGGACTTTTATATAATATCCATGTATCTAATAAAGATGTTGTTATAAATGAAACGGATAAGATGACAGCAGACTGGGTAGATAAACCTGATTTAGCGGAATATTATGAAGGAATGGAAACGTGGACTAAAATAGCATTTGATAACTATATTAAATGAGGAGATACACTAACATAAAAGCTGATGAATTTGATGTTGTATTTGGTTTTGATTATGGAAGATTAAATAATATTCCTGATTCCTATAGTATTGGGCATGTTGGATTATTATTAAAACTAGAAGGGGAAAATTTGTTATATCTTGACCCAGGCCCTCGTAATTATGGTGTACGCAAAGTAAACATTGATGATTTATACATTGCCATAAAGAATAAATCTGATGGATTGTGGATTATAAAATCAACTGGGCACACGGTTATAAAACATTGGGCATTAGATGGTTATTTGAGCTCCATTTCTCATATCAAAGTTTGTTGTATCTTGATAGAGCAGTAGCTATAGAATCCCCAACGTTTCATACCGCAAAACCGTTAGGTTTAATTTTTAGAGAAACTCATTGCCATTTAAATATGATTTATTATTTTTGATACTATCAAATGATACTATCAGCGTGATTTATATATGAAGCCACCATATGAAATAACAGGTCGAATCTTAGGATTGATTTCTTCAATATCTGAGCAAATTGGAGAAGTTAAATCAGCTCGACTTATAAAACCACCGACAGAACTTAGAAAAAGTAACAGAATTAAGACAATCCAGTCTTCCCTTGAAATCGAGGGTAATACTTTGACTGTTGAACAAATAACTGATTTAGTTAATAATAAAAGAGTATTAGCTCCAAAAAAGGATATCCTTGAGGTAAAAAATGCTATTCAGGTGTACTCAAAACTTGATACATTCAACACGTTTAGTTTAGACTCTTTATGTGCCGCTCATAAAATATTAATGGATGGATTGTTAGATAAGCCTGGACGATTAAGACGATCTTCTGTAGGTATTGTTAAAGGAGACGATATTGCCCATATCGCACCACCCGGAGATATGGTTTATCCTTTATTAAAGGACTTATTTGAATACATAAAGACCAATGATGATTTGCCCTTAATTAAAAGCTGTGTATTTCATTACGAGTTTGAATTTATTCATCCATTTGTTGATGGAAATGGAAGGATAGGAAGGCTCTGGCAAACCATGATTTTAAAAGAATATTCGCCAGTATTTGAATATTTACCGATTGAAACATTAGTTAGGGAACGTCAACAAGATTATTATAACGTACTGGGAAAATCTGATAGTCAAGGAAGTTCAACAAGTTTCATTGAGTTTATGCTAGAAATAATTCATATGGCATTAGAAGATTTGTTAACTACACAAAACATAACCACAAAAGACATTGACAGAGTTGAACTCTTCAAGGACTTCATTGGGGCTTCTGAATTTTCAAGGCAAAATTATTTAAGGCACAACAAGGACATATCATCAGCAACCGCCAGTCGTGATTTAAAAAATGCAGTAGATAAGGGGATTCTTAAGAGAATGGGTAATAAAAGATTAACAAGATACAAATTTAATTAAAAACTAAACCTAAAAAATAAACACCATTAAAACAGGTATTTATTCAAACCGTTGTGTGCAACCCCCCAGAAACACCAAAATTTGATGATATTTTACGAATTATTTAAAAATTGTTGAAAATAATTTGGAATTGAATGTTATTTATTTCTATCTTTGTGTTAGATATTAATAACTCTTAAAAGAAAGAAAAATGAAAAAGATTTTTTTACCAATTTTTATCCTGACTTGGACTTTGGTTCTTACAGGGTTATGGATTATTCAACCAAGTAATTCAACTTCTTCGGTTTTGGAGTATATTTTTGTAGGTGTGATATGTCTTTTCTTTTTGTTAGGTGGTTTTTTTGGATATGCAAGAATGAAAAGAAAAAAGCAAGGCCTTCCTGAAGAAGATGAACTGTCAAGAAAAATAGCTCAAAAATCTGCTGCAATATCTTTCTATTTATCTGTAGTTCTTTGGTTGACATTGATATTTATCCAAAGTCATTTTTTAATCGACATTAAATGGCTACTTTCATCAGGTATGATTGGGATGGCAATTATTTTTTTTATTAGCTGGTTAATAATCAATAATCAAGGAATTGATGAAAAATAGAATAAAAGAACTACGGGCAAGATATAGCTTAACCCAGAATGGTTTAGCTGTAAAAGTAAAAGTACGCAGGGAGACTATTGTATTTCTTGAGAAGGGTAAATATAATCCCTCTCTAAAACTGGCATATGATATTTCAAAAGTTTTTGAGCATAGGATTGAAGATGTCTTTATCTTTGATGAATAATAAGGGCAGCACACAACAAAAAATATAGTGCATTTGGTAGATAGTGTTAGAAATGAAGATGATAGCAATAAATAAAAATAGTGGTGACTTGATAATTTGGTGTTTCAAAATGCCAAACGTACCATATTCACTCCGTTGTGTGTAATTTTAAAAGACCGAATTGCTCAAAATAGAAACATATAAAACTGAACTATTCCCCGATTTGATTGAAAGAATTTGGATTGCGGAGAATATTGATAGAGAAGTGGAGTTAGTGATTCCTCCAAATCAATATGTCAACTTAATATTCGCCCTGAATAATTCTACATACAAACGAAATCAAATATGGATAGATACGTCTCAAATAGAAGGAATTTCTATTGAAAACACGGTTTTAAGTTATCCGGCAGGAACAAAATTGATTGGAGTAAGATTTTTTGCTTTTGGTTTATATCCCTTTATTCAAATTCAAGGGAAAAAACTAATTAATAACTCGCTTAATTACCCTCTTGAAACGGAAAAAATAAAAGACATTATTAATTATTCTGTTAACGATTCATACACCGTTTTAATTCACAAGGTTTACGAATTGCTTAGTGATTTATTTTGCGAAAAATCATATGATGCAGTTTTTCAGATTATGGACTTTTACAAACAATTCAGATGGAATGATGAAATATATTCTATTGAAGAATATTGTAAAAAATCAGGAACAAATTACACAACGCTTAATCGTAATTTTACTAGAATAGTTGGAATTACTTCCAAGAAATTTGAGAGACTTATAAAATTTCGCAAGTCACTTTGCAGTTTGATTGACAGTGAGGATAATCTAACTTCAATAGGTGCAAATTCGGGGTATTTTGACCAAGCACACTTTATTCGTGAATTTAAAATGTTCTTAAATCAAACACCATCGGATTACCAAGCATTAATAAAATTAGCTGATATGGAAAGCAAAATCATTAATTACAACTTCAAATTATTTTAGCGTGTTTAAAATATACAATTTCTTAAGTTTCGTACTCCATACTTTTGTTCTGTAATTAAAATTTAAAATAGTATGAGAATAGAACACTTAGCAATTTGGGTACATGATTTAGAAGAAGTAAAAGAATTTTATATCAAGTATTTTGAAATGAAGTGTAGCGAAAAATACACCAACATCAATAAGAGCTTTTCTTCCTATTTTTTATCGTTCGAAGGAGCATCAACCCGAATAGAAATCATGAGCCAACCTGCTATTACAGAGCTGCGTGGCGAAAATTCCACTTCTTTCGGATTAACTCATTTTTCAATATCAGTCGGGAGTAAAAGGAAAGTTGATAAGCTAACTGAAAAATTGCGTTTTGATGGATATAAAATTGTTGGAGAGACTAGAACAACAGGAGATGGTTATTATGAAAATGTTATTGAAGATTGTGAAGGTAATTGGGTTGAAATCACAGAATAGACTATGGAAATTAAAAATATAATATTTGATTTTGGAGGTATACTAATTGATTGGAATCCGAGATACCTGTATCGCAATGTGTTTCACGATGAAATTGAGATGGACCCCGGAGTGGTTTAATTATTTTAGTAACCACCATTTTCCCTCCGCAAAAAGGGCATTTTTCTACATCAATTCCTTTTGTAATAAGTAATACTTCTCTTAGGGTGAATTTCTTTTTTTCACCCGGGGGTTTGCACTTGAGACTTTTCCTGGCCCTGGCAAGATCTGATGTTTTACTTCGTGAAGAAAGTATCCCGTAATTCCGGATTTTCATAAAACGCTTTGGCAGGAAGTGTTGCACGAAAAGTTCCAAAGAGAAGCCCAACACACATTGCACACATTTGCAAATCGCACAAGCCAACCTACAACCAAAATTTGCAAAAGAGTGCAATCTTTCCATCGCACGCAAAAAAATGACATTCGTTAATTGTAATTTAAAAAAAGTATTTATCTTTGTTCGCAAATTTACGAACAGGATGAGTTTAAAAACAGTTAAAACAGACAAACAAATTAGGACTGCACGGTACGCCAAGGCAATGGGACATCCTGTGCGGATGTATGTTTTGGAATTACTATCGAACCAAAGCTGTTGCTACAGTGGCGATTTAAGTGATGAATTACCTATTGCAAAATCTACCTTATCACAACACCTAAAAGAATTAAAAGACGCTGGACTAATTCAGGGAGAAATTGAATCTCCAAGAATTAAATATTGTATTAATAAAGAGAACTGGAAAGAAGCACAACAACTTTTTAAACAGTTTTTGGGAATCTAAAAAAATTTATAATAGCTGTTCGTTGTTTTGCGAATAGCGAATAGAAAAAATATACAACATGGATTTAAACAAATTAAAACTTGCAAAAATGGAAATTAAAGTATTAGGCACAGGATGTGCAAAATGCAAAGCACTTGAAAAAGCGACCAACGAAGCTGTTGCGAAAACCGGGGTAAATGCTACTGTAATAAAAGTGGAAGACATTGTTGAAATTATGCAGTTTGGCGTAATGACAACCCCTGCATTAGTAGTTGATGGAGAAATTGCAGTAAAAGGGAGAGTACCGTCAATTGATGAACTATCAAAAATATTAACCAAATAAATTAAATTCTTAGTATTATGAAAACAAAAATCAACGTTGCATTTTTAACAGTATTTTTTTCGCTGTTGGTAAGTTTTAGCTTGTTGGCTCAAACAACCGCAAAAATTCAAAAAGAAAATAAAGCCAAAGTGGATGTGTATTATTTTCACTTAAACACTAGGTGTGCTACATGCAAAGCTGTTGAATCGGAAGCCCGGCAGGATATTAAAGAACTGTTTGGTAATAATGTCAGTTTTGCCGCCTATAACCTTGATGAGACAGCAGGAGAAGCTAAAGGCAAAGAACTTGACGTTAACAGCCAAACTTTATTAGTGGTAAAAGGCGATAAGAAAATCAACCTTACCAATGAAGGATTTATGTATGCCCGCACCGACCCCGATAAGTTCAAAAAAATAATCGAAGAAAAAATAAAACCGCTTCTTTAGCATGATGGAATTTTTAACGGGAATGCTTGAAAATAGTTCATTCCCAATTTTAACGGCATTTATTCTGGGACTTATGACCGCCATAAGCCCCTGCCCTTTGGCAACCAACATTACAGCTATCGGCTTTATAAGCAAAGACATTGTTAACCAGCGAAAAGTATTTCTTAATGGTTTGGTTTATACCTTAGGACGTGCAATTTCATACACGACAATAGGTTTGCTTTTCTTTTTTGGAGCAAGTCAATTCGAGTTTGCAGGATTCTTTCAGCAGTGGGGCGAAAAGATTTTAGGGCCATTTTTAATCATTATTGGTCTGTTTATGCTTGGTATTTTAAAGCTTAAAATCCCGGGTATTGGTTCGCTTACCGAAAAAATAGAAAACAAATCGAACAGTAGTTTTTGGGGCGTTCTTTTATTGGGTGTAGTTTTCGCATTGGCATTTTGCCCTTACAGCGGAGTACTATATTTCGGAATGCTAATGCCCATGACAATTGGCAGTGCCAGCGGTTT